>PLEA01000369.1 GCA_003136335.1 Acidobacteriaceae bacterium
TACACGGACGGGCGAGACCATCCCAAGGATATGTCTCCCACGTGGATGGGAGACTCGATTGGCACGTGGGATGGGGATACGCTGGTCGCAGACACGATTGGTTTTAACGACAAGACCTGGCTCGATCGGGCAGGCCATCCGCACTCCGAGGACTAGCATGTTGTGGAGCGCATAAGGCGCGTTGACCATAACACTTTGCAGGACGACATCACGATCGACGACCCGAAAGCGTATACAAAGCCCTGGAAGGGACAAGAAGTCTTCCAATTGAAACCGACGTGGAATCTGATGGAAATGGTTTGCGAAGATAATGTCAATTTTCTTGGCGTGCAAAAGTTAACAAAGCAGCCCAGCAAGTAGCCTTACGGTACTGTCCAACCTTCGAATCGACCTCGGTCACGCACCGGATGCACGATCGCGTGATTGTCCGCCTTCGGTATCCCATCGTTAGGTGATTCTTGGCTGCCCGGCGGCCATTCTTTTTTTCGCACGTCATCGCTGTGATTCGTGCAAGCTCTTCAGCCTGTCCCCATCTCAGGTCCCTGGCCCCAGGAGCTCTGGCTTCTTGATCCAGTCAGTGTGACAGTTCCAAACTAGAACATTAAACTTTGCTGCCGCCGAACCTTCCGATGTTGCTGCGCCGCTTGGGCGCCGCACATTGACAATTTTTCTCTCGGGAACTAAAGTCCTGCATGCCGCACGCTCTCGGACTCATCAAACGGCGAGGAGAGTTCGATGCTTATTTCGAAAACACAAGCGAGTGTGTTCGTCATATCGATCGGCCTTTGCTGTCTGTTTTCCTCGGCGATTGGTCCTGCGGCGCGAGCGCAAGACCCACCCCGTTATAAGTACGACCCGGACTGGCCTAAGCAACTGCCGAATAACTGGACGATGGAAGCAATCACCGGGATGTTCGTGGATCAGGACGACCACCTCTGGGTCTTGCAGCGTCCGCGTGACTTCGATAAGACTGAGAATTACGCAGCGCTGACACCGCCGAGCGCCGAATGCTGCGTCCAGCCGCCAGCGGTGCTTGAGTTCGATACCGACGGCAACCTTCTCAAGTCTTGGGGCGGCCCAGGGTATGCGCCCGGCTGGCCGAGTTCAGAACACACCATCTTTGTGGATAGCGAGAAGAACGTGTGGATCGGGGGAGCTGGGGCAGGGGACACCTTGCTCAAGTTCACAGCTGACGGAAAGTTTATCTTGGACTTTGGCCATCGCGGACCAACCGTGCCGCCGGGTCAGATGAACGAACAAAAGCAGGACAACCAACAAACCACCATGCTCCTGCGTGGCGTTGCGGCGGCCAAACTGGACGAGGATGCGCACGAGTTATACATCGCGGACGGCTACCTCAATAAACGCGTCATCGTGTTGGACTCGAGTACGGGTGCGTTCAAGCGTGGATGGGGCGCGTACGGCATTCCCTTGAGCCAAATCGACAACGACCCGGCGCCGCCTCATGATCCCTCAGGTCCTCCTGCCAAACAGTTCAGAGAACCGGTCCACTGCGTCCAGATCTCGGTTGATGGGCTCGTCTACGTCTGCGATCGCGGCGGCGACAGAATCCAGGTGTTTACGAAACAAGGCAAGTTCGTGCAGGAATTCTTTGTAGCCACCCAAACACTCGACCGTGGATCCGTTGGGTCCATCTGCTTCTCGGCAGACCCGAAACAGAGGTACCTGTTTGTGTCGGACATCATGAACAACGTCGTTTGGATCATCAACCGCAGCGATGGCGCTGTCGTAGGGAAGATCGGCCACGCCGGCCACAATGGGGGGCAGTTCCACTGGCTGCATGTGGCCGCCATGGACTCCCACGGAAACCTCTACACTGGTGAGGTTGATTCCGGCAAACGGGTTCAGAAATTTGCTCCAGTGAAATAAGTCGAAACGGGAACGGCAACTGTTACTTCCACCTTGCCGCCATTTTGTCCGTTTGTAATCTAGCCATCCACGTGGGATGGAGAAGACAGAAATGTCTCCCGAGATTCATGAGGTGCCCGCGCTGGGAGAGTTTCGGTAAGCGTCAGCACTTCTGCGGATATCCGGCGGTGCAGAGCCCAGCGGGAAAAGAGGGATTATGGCCACTGTGAGTGGCGCAAGCCATGTCAAAACACAGCAACCATCCCTTTCCCGGGTGGAAACCAAGAGCAACCCGTTTCCGGCATGAACGGACAGAACCGAGAGGAACGACGTGGGTGGGAAACCCGAGACGGTCACGACGAGCAGAGTTCCGGACGGGGTGAACTTCGCCGATGGAGAGCACGGTCCTAAGCGCTCGAGACCGGGGCTCTCCCGTAACCAGGTGCGCAGCTTCTGGGCGGCGTGGGGCGGATGGCCCATGGATGGCATGGATTCATTCATCTACTCCCTGGTGCTGGTTCCCGCGCTGCGCGAACTGCTGCCTAAATCGGGGATTGTTGCTGACACTGCGAACGTCGGTTTTTATGGCGGGCTGCTGTTCGCGCTGTTTATGATCGGCTGGGGTACCGGCCTGATCTGGGGACCCATCGCCGACCGGTTCGGGCGCGTGCGCACGATGATGTTCAGCATTCTATCGTTTTCGTTCTTTACACTATTGGCCGCTTTTTCTACCGGCGTCTGGTCGCTCGCGGTGTTCCGTTTTCTCGCGGGGGTAGGCATTGGCGGGGAGTGGTCAATCGGCGCAGCGCTGGTGTCGGAAGATTGGCCCGAGGAGCGGCGTGCCTGGGGCGGCGCGCTGATGCACACGGGCTACTACTTCGGATTTCTTTTTGCCGCGCTGGCGAATTATTTTATCGGCAGCCAGTACGGCTGGAGATACATGTTTGTCGTAGGGGGAGTTCCGGCGCTGCTGGTGGCGTTGATCCGCAACAATGTGAAGGAGCCGGAGCGCTGGGAAAACAGGCGGGAGGAGCTGGGGAAAGACTGGACCATGCACCGTTCGTTTTTTCTGCTTTTCTCAAAGCAATATCTGCGGCGGACGATTTTCAATTCGATCTACCTGATCGTGTCCCTGGTGGGATTGTGGGCGGGGGCTGTCTATGTTCCCGCGGCGATGACTTATATAGCCGCGGCAGCCCACAAAACAGCGGTGGAAGCCGCGCAGCTCGCGTCGTATTCAACGGCGTTGCTGGGTATTGGCACGGTGCTGGGGGCGCTGCTGGTGCCGCCGCTCGCCGATCGGCTGGGGCGGAAGTCCACGCTGGGAATTTTCTTCGCGCTCATGGGCTTTTCGATCTGGCTGGCGTTTGGCCACGTGTTTTACATGGCGGGCGGCGCCGCCGTAGGGTGGTTCATGGTTTGCGCGTTCCTGCTGGGATTGGGTGGCGCAAATTTCATCGTGTATTCCTTCTGGCTGCCGGAACAATACGGCACGGAATGCCGCGCCAGTGCGTTTGCTTTCAACACCAACGTCGGGCGGTTTGCCGCGGCGGGGATGACCTTCCTGGTGGGCGCGGGCGTTCGACATTTTCAAAGTCTCGGTACGCCCGTGGCTCTCACGGCTTTGGCTTTTGTCGTGGGTCTGTTGTTGCTGCCGTTCGGCGTGGAGACGAAGGGCAAACCTCTGCCTGCATAGGCGGCGCGGGGTTGACGTCGGTTGACCGTTGTT
>PLEA01000014.1 GCA_003136335.1 Acidobacteriaceae bacterium
GCGACGCAAACATCCTCCGGAATCCTGCTTTCGGGAGAGGCCCAGACTGTCCCGCAGATCGCGTTACCCGTTGCGGCCAATATCACAGATGTGCAGGTCTCACTTTCCCCGGCCGAGGTGGCAGAAGCGCAGATCAAGGATGAAGAGAAGCAGCGTGTGTTCGGTGTGATTCCAAATTTTTACGTCAGCTACGACCCACATCCGCTTCCTCTCACCGCGAAACAGAAATACGAGCTTGCCTGGAAGACGAGCGTCGATCCGGTCAGCTTCGCAATCATTGGGGGCATTGCGGGAGTGCAGCAAGCGCAAAATACTTTCAGCGGATACGGGCAAGGCGCGCAAGGCTATGCTAAGCGTTACGGTACCGTATTCGCCGACGTTGCGAGCGGTACGTTCATCGGAAGCGCCATACTGCCATCGCTTCTGAAACAAGATCCCCGTTACTTCTACAAGGGCACCGGCAGCAAGCAATCACGAATTCTGTATGCCATCGCAAATTCAGTGATTTGTAAGGGCGACAATGGACGCTGGCAGACAAATTACTCGAATATACTCGGGAACCTTGCCGCTGGCGGTATCTCAAATCTGTACTATCCAGCACAAAATCGCAACGGAGCGGAATTGCCCTTCGAAAACGCGGCCATCGGGATCGGCGCGACGGCGGCCGCCAATCTGGTTGAAGAATTTCTCATGCGAAGGTTAACGCCAAATCTTCCTGAACACGACCCGGCGAAACCCTGAAGGTGTGACCTGGCATGTGTGATATGTGAAGTGGGCGTTTCCATCGTCAGACTCCGGGTAGGCTCTGCCGAGCGTCCATTCATCTTTACGACGCCCGAACGTCGCCGCACCCTTGCGGACAGGAAGTCATCTCGGACAGCGGTGCCGAAGCTGCGGCGTCCGCCGCGGGCTATAATCGTGCATGGCGAGCTTGCGCCAACAGATCGCGACCACCGCCCTCACCCTGACCAAGTTCCGCGATCTGATGAAGCGGATGCAGGAGAGCCGTCCGCAGGACGATCTGACGATCGTTAAGAAGGCCTACGATTATTCCCTGAAACATCATGAAGGCCAGAGCCGCGCTTCCGGCGAGCCCTATCTGGTCCATCCCCTGGAAGTCGCGCTCGTCCTTGCCGAAATGAAGATGGACCCGGTCGCGGTTGCCGCGGGCCTGCTGCACGACTCGGTGGAAGATACTTCGGTTACCATCGTCGACATCCGCAAGGAATTCGGCGAGCAAGTAGCCCACATCGTCGAGGGCGTCACCAAAATCAGCAAAATTGATTTCGCCACCCGCGAGGAGCAGCAAGCCGAGAACCTGCGCAAGATGATGCTGGCCATGGTCGACGACATCCGCGTAATCCTCATCAAGCTGGCCGACCGCCTGCACAACATGCGNNGGCATGGGCAAGATTCGCGGCGAACTGGAAGACCTCGGGTTTCGTTTTCTCGATCCCCTCGGTTACGAGCAAGTGGAAAAATCGGTCAATGCCCGCCGCAAGGAAGGCGAGACGTTCCTCGCTAAAATGCAGCAGACCATTACCGACAAGCTGAAAGAGGCCGGTATTCAAGCCCGCGTCGAAAGCCGCATCAAGCGCCTTTACAGCATCCACAAGAAGCAGCAGCGCCAGCGCATCTCCGTGGACCAGGTATACGATCTTTGCGCCATGCGCGTGGTGACGCGTTCGCTGCAGGATTGCTACGCCGTGCTCGGCATCATTCATAATCTGTGGCGGCCGGTTCCGGGGCGCATCAAGGATTTCATTGCCATGCCGCGGCCCAATTTTTATCAATCACTGCACACTTCGGTGATCACGGAAGACGGCACGCCGTTTGAAATCCAGATCCGCACCGAAGAAATGCACAGGATGGCGGAGGAAGGCATTGCCGCCCACTGGAAATATAAAGACGGCCCAGTCTCGGCGCAGGACGAGCAGCGCCTCGCGTGGCTACGGCAGGTGGTCGAGTGGCAGCGCGACGTCAGCGATCCCAACGAATTTCTTTCCACGTTGAAGGTCGACCTGTATCCCGAAGAGGTCTACACCTTCACGCCCAAGGGCAAAGTCGTAGTGTTGCCGCGCGACGCTACACCGGTCGACTTTGCGTATAGCGTTCACACCGAGGTTGGTCACACCTGTATCGGCGCCAAAGTGAACGGGCGCATGGTGCCACTGCGGCATAAGCTGCATTCCGGAGACATCGTCGAGATCCTCACACAGGCCGGCCATAAGCCCAGCCGCGACTGGCTGGGACTGGTCAAATCGTCGCGATCGCGCAACAAGATCAAGCACTGGCTGAATGTTCACCAGCGCGAACGCGCGATTGAAATCGGCCGCAAGCTGATCGAAAAGGAAGCGCGCAAGTACCGCATCGCGCTCAAGGAGATCAAAGACGAAGAGCTACAGAAAGTCGCCTCCGGATATGGACTGGGCAAGACCGACGACCTCATGTCCGGAATAGGCTACGGAAAATATTCTGCGCGGCAGGTGCTGGCCCGATTGCTGCCGGCCGGGGCGACGCACTCTATCAGCGGCGACATCGAATCCGAGGGCTTAACTTCGCAACCCGGCGGAATTGCCAGCGTGGTGCGCCGCGTTTTCGGCGATCACAATGCCATCACCGTCCGCGGACAGGGCGATATGCTCGTCTACCGTGCGCGATGTTGCAATCCCATTCGCGGCGAGGGAATTGTCGGCTACATCACGCGCGGCAAAGGGGTGGCTGTACACTCGGTCAGCTGCCCTAACGTTACGAATCTTCTCTATGAACCCGAGCGCCGCATTGATGTGGAGTGGGCCCGCGATGAGAGCACGCCGACCGCTTATCCCGTGAAGTTGACTGTGTTCTGCGACGACCGCTTCGGAATGCTGAAGAGCATTACCGGAGTGATCGGCGACGCCAAGAGCAACATCCGCAACATCACCGCACAGACCTCCAACAGCCAGGCCAGCGTGGAAGTCGTTCTCGACATCGCAGATCTGAAACATCTTGAGCAGATCATCGCTGGGCTACGCAAAATCCCCGGCGTGCACGAAGTGCAGAGACTGCAGAAGATCTAAAAGCAGTTGTCGGGTGCCGGTAGGACCGCGGGTATCAGTTTCAAATCGATCCACAGCGGAACCGGATTTAAGTTGATCTTTGCCGATTGTTCTGAGGCGATCCCTAAGGCGTGTGGCGCTTAATGACCCCTGGCCGCTGCCAGCGCTTCAGAACTGCGGCCTCTTCAGGAGATATTCCTCGAGGCGGCCGGCGAGCCAGGTGCGTAGTTGTTCCTTGACTGCGGCAGGAACCTGAACGAATTCCATCCCCGAGGCTCCAGCAGGGTTGCACCAGCAGATTTCCGCGATTATTTCGGCGGCGGCCTGGGTGTGGGGCAGGGTCAGCCGCAGGGCAACTCTATCTCCAACCTGCAGCCCGGGTGCGTTGGCGAGAGCGATGCCGACCTCGCTGATGTTGGCGGAGGTGGCCATAAACTCGGGCTTCGAGCCAATCGAGACATAGACGGGAATCTGCACGGGACAACGAAAGGAGCGCCTTCTTTCGCTCACCATGAGCGGATAGGATACCCTGAGGGTACGCATCACCACGGTGGGAGACAGCGGTTTG
>PLEA01000039.1 GCA_003136335.1 Acidobacteriaceae bacterium
GGGCCTAGGCGGTCGCCCGGAATGGTTTTGATGTTATCTACAACACGCCAAACGCGGCGGGTATCGCCCGCCGCGCGCACCTCAGGCGGCTCGGGCAGCTCGATTCTCTAATTCTCAGGGTGGCGACGCTTGTGATTCGCAAATTCACATGAACGGTAAGACTGTGCCGACACTTGCGGAACGGCTTGCGACGGTCCGCGGGCACGCAACGCAGGCCTCCTGGCCCATATTCGCGCTCCTTGTAGCCGTCATAGCAGTCGCAACGCTGTATGTGGCCAGGGTAGTTCTGATTCCGGTCGCGCTCGCAGTGCTGTTCACTTTCCTGCTGGCGCCTGTAGTTGCAGTTCTCGAACGCATCCGGCTGCCGCGCGCAGCCGCAGCGATTTTGGTGGTGCTGGTGTGCGTCACTGCACTCGGTGTATTTGGCTGGAATGTGGCGAAGCAGTTAGTCAACGTCACCGAGCAACTGCCCAATTACACCACAAACATTCGGGCGAAGATTGCATCGGTTCGCAACCACGGTAATGACCGGCTGGCGAAAGCCAGCAATACCGTCGAGGAGTTTAGCCAGGAACTGGCTGAAGTATCGGCCGCCACCCCGTCTACACCTCTCGCTCCACTGGCACATCAGAAGAGCGTCCCGCAAACGAAGAAACAACCGGCGTCTGCCAGCGCTCCATCTGAACAAAAACCAGTTCCGGTGCAAGTGGTGCCTCCCTCTGACACCTTTGCATCCCTTCCCAGTCTATTGGGCCCATTGGAGACCGCCGGCATCGTCGTGGTTTTCACTTTTTTCATGTTGCTTGAACGGGAAGATTTAAGAAATCGTTTCATACGGCTGGCGGGGCAGGGCCGCCTGAAGGTCATGACGGAGGTGCTCGACGAGGCCGGACGCCGGCTGAGCCGTTATCTGCTTCTGCAAACCATGGTGAATATCACCTACGGCGGAATCATAGGGGTCGCTCTTTACTTTATCGGTATACCAAATGCATTGCTGTGGGGCGCGATTGCCGGTGTCCTGCGATTTCTTCCCTACATAGGCCCGCCCATTGGCGCCCTTCTGCCGGTAATTCTTTCACTAGCGGTTTTCGATGGTTGGTCCCGGCCGCTCATGACGATCGGGACCTTTGCAGGTCTCGAGATTACGGTGAGCAACTTCGTCGAGCCATTTCTATATGGAGGGCAAACGGGCGTCACTCCGATCGGCATCCTTTTCGCAGCGATTTTTTGGACCACACTTTGGGGGCCCATCGGATTACTGCTGTCGACGCCGCTGACGGTTTGTCTCGTAGTCATAGGCCGGCACATCCCTCGTCTGGCGTTTCTCCAGATTATCTTGGGTGATGAGCCCGTACTGACTCCCGATGTGCGCTTTTATCAACGGCTTCTCGCCATGGATCAGGAAGAAGCGCGGCAGGTCTTGGAAGAGGATTTTAAAGACAAGCCTCTAAGTGAACTATATGACTCCGTGCTGGTTCCCGCATTGAGCCTGGTCGAACAGGACCGGCACCGGGACATGCTTGACGGCGCTACCGAAAAGTTCATTTTCCAGAGCACCAAGGAATTGGTGGAAGAGCAAATGGAGCGGGGTTCACCCGCTACTTCACAAACAGAGTCGGCAACCGGCAGGACAAGTGAGCTTGAAATGACGTCGGTATCGGTGGCGTCCTCTGCTGCTGGCGCAGAACCCCACATTTCCTCCTCGAAAATCATTTGTGTGCCGGCCCGCGACGAGGCTGATGAAATCGTCGCTATGATGCTGGTGCAATTGCTCCAGCAGGCGGGCTATGCGGCACAATGCAGCCCCCTAGGCAGCGCGGCCGAGATTCTCGAATACGTCGTCCGCGAGAAGCCAGACATCGTGTGCATTTCCGCGCTTCCGCCCTTCGCACTCGCGCACGCCCGTACCCTATATCGAAAACTTCGGGAGTATTCGCAGGACCTTGAAATCGTGCTCGGGTTGTGGGGTTTTTCCGGTGATGCCGACAAAGTGGCGGCACGGATTGGCTTGGGCAAGCCCGCGACAGTCTGCGCCACCCTCTCAGAGACGGTCGAAAAATTCCGATCGGACACTGAAACTGNNTGGTAACATAATTGTTATACCGTTCCTTAACCTCTCCGGGCTCTGCGTTCGGCCGACGCTCGTCCGTCCCTTTCAACGCCCAGTGCTAATGCTTGCCGGAGGCTCACGTCATGAATCGCGCATCGGTTGGACTCAAGGTGAGCATCGCCTTCGCTTTTCTCATTTTGCTGCTCATGGGGATTGGATTGCTGGAGTTCGGCCGCGTGAGCAGGATTAGTACCGATCTAAACGAAATTCTTGGGCGGCGCTTGGCGAAGATCGGGACGGCTCACGACGCGGTTTTCTTTGCCAATTTAAGCTTTGGAATCACCACCAAAGTTCTGCTCCTTAGCCATAGAGACACGGAAACGATGGATGCGCTTCTTGCCCAGCGTGCTACAAACACCGCTCGGATATCGGACGATCAAAGGAAACTCCAAACGGCTG
>PLEA01000522.1 GCA_003136335.1 Acidobacteriaceae bacterium
GGAACGAGTTTCTGTAAAGCGGGTGAACAAGAATCAAGAATAACGATTCGCTCTTTCACCGGGCGGGGGCAGTAAGGGCGAGTCCTGACATAGGATGGACGATGCAACGGAGGTTGGAGGCTTCCGCACCTAAAGGAAGAACTGGGAAGCCCGCCCGTCATACGATAGAAACTGAACCAGCATGAAAACCTTGAAGACATTTCTTCTAGCACTGCTCGTGATCGTCGTCGTCGGAGCTTCCTGCGGCGCCCTGCTGATCCGGCGAGGCTTCCGCGCTACCACCACGCCTTCGGCGTGGGAAGGCGTTTTGGCCTTCGTGCCATGACGTGCATGGCACGGAGAACTATGCTCAACTCAGAAAGCCCGCAAACCAGATCTGTCTGGATTGTCATGGNNAGTGCGTTGCCTGTCACATGCCGGCCATCGAGAGCGAAGGCGTTCCGGGCGCACTTGTTCATGCTCATACCTTCCGGTTCATCTCGCCGGCGGCGACGGATAAGTATGGGATCCCGAGTCCGTGCACTTCGTGTCATACCGGCAAATCCACGGCTTGGGCGGAAGAGGCGATGAGTCATTGGCCAGAGCGCTCGCCCTGGCGGGTTCGCTAAAGGGAAATTGCTGATTGTTAATTGTTGATTGATGATTGGAAACCCGACGCGGTCCAGCCTCAGGCTTTCAATCAGCAATCAGAAATCAACAATTCCTCTCCGCACGATGCTTCCGGCGGCCACTAAGGCTCGACGGTGGCTTCATCGATCAGCATGATGGGGATGTCGTCCTTCACCGCATAGACGCGGTGACATTGCTTGCATTTCAAGCTCTCCGGGCTCCGGCGGTACTCGAGCGCCTGCTTGCAAACCGGACAAACCAGAATTTCCAGTAGTTCTTTGGCAATCATGACTTGTGCATTGTACGACATGGAGCGTAGAGCGCTGCTGGGGCAAAACTTTTTCACCCCAGAGCCAGAGCCGCAGAGAAAATCAGCCAAGGCTTTCTTCGGTGTCTCTGTGACTCTGTGGTGAGTTCGAATCCTTGGCGCACTCGGCGGGCTCGGCGGTGTAAGATTTTAGAGCCGGAAGCCCGAAGCCGGGCGCCGGAAGCCCAAACTCATGCCAGCCATCATTCTCGACGGAAGCAAAATCGCGCAAGAGATTCGCAGCGAAGCTGCTGCGGAAGTGAAAACCATGGCCGCTGCGGGAGTGCGTCCGGGGCTGGCGGTCGTCCTCGTCGGACACAACCCGGCGTCCGAAATTTATGTGCGCGGCAAAGTCAAAGCTTGTGAAGAAGTGGGAGTCTTCAGCGAAAAGCTCACCCCGTCCGAATCTGCTACGACTGCCGAACTGCTCGCGCTGATCGAAGAACTGAACCGGCGCGACGATGTCGACGGGATCCTGGTCCAGTTGCCGCTGCCTGCCCACGTCGATGCGAAGAAATTGCTGATGGCGGTCGACCCGGCCAAGGATGTCGATGGATTTCATCCGGTGAACGTCGGCTTCCTCTCCACGCAGCGTCCTGGGCTGGTTCCATGCACGCCGGCCGGCGTCCTCGAGATCCTGAAGCGCAGCAAAATTGCCATGGCCGGGCGCGAAGCTGTAGTAATCGGACGCAGTGACATTGTGGGCAAACCCGCGGCCATGCTGCTGCTGAATGCGAACGCCACGGTGACCGTGTGCCATTCGAAAACGCACGACCTGCCGGGCGTGTGCCGGCGCGCCGACATTCTGGTGGCCGCGATCGGGCGCGCTGGGATGATTACCCGGGAGTTCGTGAAGCCGGGCGCGACGGTGATCGATGTAGGTATGAATAGCGTTACCGATGCGGCGGAATTCCAGCGCTTTTTTGCCGGCAATGCGAAAAGAGAAGAGGGTTTCCGCAAGAAAGGGTCAACGCTGATGGGCGACGTGCATCCCGAAGTCGAGCAGATTGCAGGAGCCCTTACGCCCGTGCCTGGCGGGGTGGGCCCGCTGACCATCGCGATGCTGATGTTCAACACGGTAAAGGCGGCGAAGATGCGGCGGGGAAAGCGTATGCCGGAGCGGTCGCGCGCTTGAAGATCAATTCACCGCCGAGATCGCCGAGGCCGCCGAGAAACCTTTTTCTCTCATTTCTTCTCGGCGAGCTCTGCGATCTCGGCGTTGAATTCTTTCTTGCTTCTGTCCTGGAGCTTTCATGCTGACAGTTGGACTCACCGGGGGCATCGCAGCGGGCAAGACCGTTGTGGGGGAGATGTTTGTGGCACTGGGCGCGCATCTCGTGCAAGCGGACCGGATTGCGCATTCGCTGATGCAGCCGGGCGAAGCGGTTTATAACGAAGTGGTGCGACACTTTGGCCGCGAGATTCTCAACCGCGATGGCAGCGTCAATCGCGCCAAGCTGGCGGAGGCCGCATTTGGTTCGGCCTCTCATGCAGAAGGCAAGCGCGCGTCGAGAATCGAGGAACTCAACCGCATCGTGCATCCCGTGGTCATCCGCAGCCAGGACGCGTGGATGCAGGAGATGGGCCGGCAGGACCCGCATGCGGTCGCTATCGTCGAGGCGGCGCTGATTCTTGAGGCGGGAGCGCGCGGGCATTTCGATCGCCTGATTGTGGTGACGTGCAATGAGGAGCAGCGCGTCGCCCGTTTTGCCGCGCGACAAAAGATTGAGCTCGAGACCGCGCGTAAAGAGGTCGTGCGACGCATGGCCGCGCAACTCCCCGACGAAGAAAAAATCAAAGCCGCGGACCACGTGATTGACAACTCCGGCTCCCTCGATCAGACCCGCGAGCAAGCACGCCAGGTGTGGGAAAAGCTGCGTGCCCAGGGGAAGTCCTGAACCCTTTTTCCCACCAAGGGGCAGGGTGCTTAGTCGCGGGGCATTGTTTAGAATCAATTGAGGGACCTTTTTACTCTCCCACATCGTACTTACCTTCGGATGGTTTGAAATTATGAAAGTCCTACGGCCCTTAATCTTGGCGCTGGCCCTGGCCGGCGCGTTCTTCTATTTCACGACGTGGCGGTCGAACTCGCAGGCGGGAGGATTGCATCCCACGAGTTGGCTAAGCCATCCCGCGCAGGTGGAAATTACGGAGGCGGCGCCCAATGAAACGCTCGACGGCGAAGAGCAGAACAATATTTCCGTCTACAAGAGAAATATTCCGTCGGTGGTGAATGTCACCTCGCGCGCCATGGCGTTCGATTTTTTCTACGGGTTGGTGCCGCAGGAGGGACAAGGTTCGGGATTCGTGATCGACAAGGAGGGACACATCCTGACGAACTATCACGTGATCGCCGACGCGCGGCAAGTGGAAGTTACGATGCACAACCGCAAGAAGTACAAAGCGACGGTGGTGGGCACCGATCCGCCGCACGATCTGGCGGTGATCCAGATCAAGGCGCCGGAGCTGGTTCCGGCGGTGCTGGGCGATTCGCGCAATCTGCAGGTCGGGCAGAAGGTGTATGCGATTGGCAATCCGTTTGGCCTGGCGGGGACGATGACGCGCGGAATTGTGAGTTCGATCCGAGCGGTGCGCGAGCCGAACGGCGCGATGATTGACGAAGCCATTCAGACCGATGCGGCAATCAATCCCGGCAACTCAGGCGGGCCGCTCATGAACTGGCACGGAGAAGTGATCGGCATCAATACCATGATTCTTTCCAGTGTCGGGCAGAATGCGGGCATTGGCTTTGCCATTCCCATCAATACCGCGAAGGCCGTGCTGAATGATCTGATGACACTGGGGCGGGTGCGGCGTCCCGCGCTGGGCGTGCGCACGATTCCGATCAGCCCCGAACTGGCGGATGAAATCGGATTGCCGATCGACTACGGATTGCTCATTATTCAAGTGACTCCGGGCGGATCGGCGGATCAGGCGGGGCTTCACGCCGGCACAGAGCGCGCTTACCTGGGGAATACTGCCATCATGCTCGGGGGCGACCTGATCGTGGCCATTGACGATCAAAAAGTGGAAGACGAGCAGGATCTTTCGCAGACGATGAACAATCATCGCGCCGGCGATACGGTGAAGATTACCATCTACCGCAACAAGAAAAAGATGGATGTGAGCGTATCGCTGGGAGAGGCGCGGCAGCAGGTGTGAGGAGAACAGCTGTCAGCTCTCAGCCGTCAGCTTTCAGGTTTCCCTTTTCGCTATTCTGCTGGCTGTATGCCGACGGCGGCGTACAGGTCTCCGCTGTTGTAGAGAGTGCCATTTTTCATTACAACGCGGCAGCGGCGGATGTCGCTGATGTGCTCCGCGGGATTGCCGTCCACCAATAGGAAGTCCGCCCGCTTGCCTTCGGCAATCGAGCCCAACTCTTTCTCCTGCTTCAAAAGCCTGGCCGCGTTGAAGGTCGCAATCTGCAGCGACTTCGCAGGCGGAATGCCGGCCTGGACCTCCAATTCCAACTCGCGATGCAACATGATTCCGGCGGTGCCGTCGGTGCCCGCCAGGATTGGGATGCCGGCGTCGTACATGCGCTTGGTCATGGCCAGCATGGCGCGATAGGAGTCTTTGTAAAGCTGGTCGTTTTCGGCGGTCACGGGGAGGCTGCCACTGTACGCGCTACGTTGCACTTGCGCAGGAAGGCGCTTCAGAACCGGCACCAAATCTGGGGACGCATGCCCGGGGCGTCCAGTGAACATTCCCTCAAATGTGCCCAACGTTACGTCCACGGTGGTGTGGTGATTGAGCAGAAGTTCGATGAAATCATTCACCGGCTTGGATTGCAGATCGAGTTTGGCAGCGTTGGCGCCGACGGCAGTGAAGCGCTCTGGCGTGCGCGTGTCCTTGACTTGCGACGCGAAAAAATTCAAGAAGATGAAGTTAATGTGCTGAATCTCATCGGCACCGTCTTCGACAAACTGCGAGGCAGTGATGCCGTTGGGAATGTGGCCGCTCACGCGCAGTCCGCGAGAGTGGGCGAGTTTAGCGATAGCGGGCACGAAGTCAGGATTGAGCGAGCTGTAGAGCTTGATCTGAACGTAGCCGAGATCGGCATAGCGGTTCACGGCGGCCTCGGCTTCGGGCAAGGTGTCGGCGTACAAGCCAGTGGGAGCCTGAAACGGACCGTGGCCATCGATGAACCCAGACTTCCACACGCGCGGACCGATGGCCGTGCCGTTCTGCCACTGGTCCTGAAGATGCTGCAGTTGATCGATGTCGTTCCCCATATCGCGGACGCTGGTCACCCCGCTGGCGATGTTCAGGATGCCGTCGAGAGCCTGGGCGTGCACATGCATATCGAATAGGCCGGGGAGAATCGTCTTGCCAGTTCCGTCGATGCGTTCGGCGTCCGCTGGCACATGCACAGAACTTGCGGGGCCGACTGTGGCGAAACGCTGGCCGGCCACGACCACCGTTTGATCTTCACGCACGATGGCCTGCTCAGAATCGAACACTCGCACATGTTCGATGGCGACGGGATGCTCTGGATGCTTCGCCAAATCTTTCGCCAGGCGTGCGTATCGTTCGTCGCGCAGCTTGAGATCGAGCGCATAAAGCTGGTCATTCGTCTTCTCCCAGCCTTCTCGCAGAAAGGCGAACCAGGTACCGGGAATGGCGAAAAAACGCTGCTCGTCATCGAGCCAGAGTGTCTGCGGCTCGAAGGAAAGTCCTGTGATCGCGAAGTCGGTCACGTGCAGCTTCTGTCCGTGATCTTCGACAGTGACGTCAGTCAAGCGCTCGAGCCGAGCTTCGCCGGCGGGAAGCAGGGGGACCGGTCCTCCGTGGGCTCTCTGCAGAGCCGCGATCAGAAAGGCCAACTCGACCGCGGCGCCGTTATTGCTGACGTAAAAGGCCCCCGCGGGAGCATGGCCTTCCTCGGACGTGCTCTTCCACTGAGCAACGCCATTTTTGATTTCGAAATGTTCATCGACGGGCGCTTTCAGGTAATCGTTGCCGGTTTCATCCACGCGAAGCGGTAATCCGTTGGAATCGAGCAGGTAGATGGCGGAAATCTTGGGGCCGCGGCCGCGGTCATTGAACTCGAACGCGCTCTCGACGCGGTCATCTGGAAGATAGGTATCAACCTCACTTCCTGCGACTTGGCCGTTGGAAGAAATCGTATAGTGAAGAGTCAGCGGCCCGGACGCGGCGTTCGCGATCGGTTGCCAGGCGCAGATTAGCAGAGAAAGCAGAGCAAGCCGGAAGCTAAACATGGGGTGATTGTCCCACCGGCAGCTGGGCCTCGGAAACATTTATTTGGAGGGGGCCGCGCGCTGGCTTGAGGGAGCGTGTCCGGCGGGGACTCGACAATTTGCTTGAACGGAATTAGTTGGACGGAGTAATCTGTCGTCCTGCCTATGACCGCCGTCCTTTAATCTGCGGGTTGTGACGTTGAGCGCGAGGCGCGCGCGCAGGTGTGTGCGCTGCGCTGCTTCTTTCGTTCTCTGCCTTGTGCCGTCTCCAACCAGAAAGGATTCTCACATGCAATTCGTGGATAAGGCCCTCGCTCGCCGTCTCGAATCGGTCGAGGAGATGCCGCAGGTGTTGTACGCGCGAACGTTTCAGAAGACGCGGCCCGAGATTGGGGCGGCGGAGGAAGAAATTTGCGGCGGGCACATGATCTTTGCCGGGCTGGGTTCGCCGATTGGACGGGCGACCGGGGTGGGGCTCGACCGTCCGTTCACCGCCGAGGATCTGAATCGCGTGGAGCAGTTTTACCGCGCCCACAAGGCTCCCTCGCAAGTGGATTTGTGTCCCATGCACGAAGCGACGGTCTTTGAGATGTTCAAGGAGCGTGGGTATGCGATCGCGGAGTTGAATAATGTGCTGTACCGGAAGCTGGATGCGGAGGAAAAGTTGCCGCCGCATCCGTCGGGATGCGACATTCGTCGCAGCCGGCTCGAGGAAGCTGACGCCGCGGGCGCGATCGTGGAGAGTGCATTCTTTCCCCACGGTCCCCCGGAGGCTTTTCGCGGACTGATCGCGCCTTTCTACCAGATGGAGCGGGCGCTGGCGTTCGTGGCCAGCGCCGAGGGCAGGCTGGTGGCGTGCGGCACGGGGCTGGTCATCCCGGAGCACAGGGTCTTTGCCCTGTGCGGCGCGGGCACGCTGGCCGAATTTCGCGGACGCGGACTGCAGACGGCCCTGCTGCGCGCCCGCATGGCGGCCGCGGTCGAGGCCGGGTGCGAGTACGCCGTGGTGGTCACGCAGGGTAGCACAACCTCGCAGCGCAACGCGGAGCGGCTGGGCTTTCGCGTGGCGTACAGCAAGGTCACTGTGATCAAGCAACTGGCGGCGTAGGCAGATTGACGTGTGGCGAGGGTGCCCGCGCCACACAAGCTACGCGATTGTTTTAGGTTCGAGGCCGTACGCGGCCACCCAGGAATCATGGGTCTGCTGCGTGGCCGGCCATTGCAAGCAGAGGCCGTAACCGTCGGGATCGCTGAAGTATAGCTGCTTCATGCCATAGGGCGCGATCTTCGGTTCTTTGGCGTTGACTCCATGCGCGCGCAGGTACTGGTGAGCGGAATCCAGATCTTCGCAACCGAAATACAGGCAGGTGTCGCCGTGCGCAGCCACCCGCGCGGGATCCGAAGCGACGGGACGCTCATCCGCTTCGTAGGCGGTATTGAGCATCAACTCCGCGCCATTCAACTTAAGGCCCGCCCAGTTGCAGTCGTCCCCGGGTTCGGACGTCGCGGTGACTTTGAATCCCAACACGTCGCGGTAGAAATGAATCGCGGTCGGCATGTCGAAGACCTGTAACAGTGGAGCAATACCGTGAATGTTCATGCGCACGATCTCCTTGCGTGGCGGGAATATATCAGATCACCGAAAATCCCCGACGATTGGACGCACGCGGCAGGCCTCCGTAAGCGGAGAGAAGCCTGGGCTCCGGAGCAGCGGTTTTAGGCGGCTGTCTCGGCCACAAAGCCCGCTTCGATCTCGCGAACCTCTTCCTCCGTCAGACGCAACTCGCCAGCGCGCATCACTCCTTCGGCCTGATGGGCGTTGCGAGCCCCAACAATCGCTCCGGTGACAGCCGGATTATGCAGCGTCCACGCGACTGCAACCTCGCCCGCGGAGCGCCCTCGAAGGCGCGCGATCTCCTTCAAACGGTCGACCAGCGCAAGATTGCGGGAGAGATTCGGCTCGGTGAAGTCGGGATGTCCCTTGCGCCAATCGTCTTTCGGTAGATTGGCGATCCGTTCGCGGGTCATTGCTCCGGTCAGCAAGCCGGACGCCATGGGCGAGTAAACGATCACTCCGATTCCATCGCTCTTGCAGTGAGGAAGAATGTCGTTTTCGACCTGGCGATGGAGCAGCGAATACGGCGGTTGCAGCGACGTGACGGGCGCAATCGCAATCGCCCGGCCCAGTTGCTGGAGGTTGAAGTTGGAGACTCCGATCCAGCGCACTTTGCCTTCGCGCTTCAGATTCGACATCGTGGCCCAGCCCTCTTCGAGCACGGGGGAGTCGGGATCGGGCGGCCAATGAATCTGGTAAAGATCAATCACGTCGACGCCAAGCCGGCGCAGGCTGTATTCCACTTCGGCCCGGATCGAGTCGGCGCGGAGAACTTTTTGAACTTGGCCGCTGGCGTCCCAGCGCAGGCCGCACTTGGTGAAAATATAGGGGCGCGCGCCGGACCAGCCTTTGAGCGCGCGAGCCACGATTTCCTCGGAATGTCCCAGACCATACACGGCAGCGGTGTCGATCCAGTTCACCCCCAGTTCGAGCGCGCGGTGAATCGCGGCGATGGAGTCGTTATCATCCTGATGTCCCCAGGCGAATTGCCAGCCCGAGCCGCCAATGGCCCAGGCGCCGTAGCCGACGGGAGTGATGCGCAGATCTGAGTTGCCAAGCTGTCGGGTTTGCATTCCAATCTCCTTGTGGTTTTTGATTCGGAGATAATGAGTCGGGATTCAAAGAGACGGAAATGAATGTGGATGAAATTCGCGAGTATTGTCTGGCCTTTCCGGAGGCGACTGAGAACCTGCAGTGGGGGGACGACCTCTGCTTCAAGATTCGCGGGAAAATCTTTGTCACGCTTGCTCTGACTGCCGTTCCCCAGAAGCTATGCTTCAAATGCGTTCCGGAAACCTTTGCCGAATTGGTGGAGCGGGAGGACATTGGTCCCGCGCCGTATGTGGGGCGCTACAAGTGGGTGATCCTGGACCGGCTGGACGCGCTGCGCGGGGATGAGTTGCAGGATCTGATCCGGCAATCGTATGAGATGGCGGCCGCCAAGGCGCCTGGAAAGGCGCGATCTCGGAGCAATGGAGGCAGGAGGAAAGCGGCGAAGAAGAGAACTGCTGGATTACGAGGGCGTGAAAGAAAGCGTTAGTCGGTCTGCACGCAAGATCCTTCCCTCCGCCTGAAGAACGGCTCCGGTCAGGATGACGCCCGAAATAAGAGGAGACCTTCACCCTCAAGCTCGACCACCCTGAAGATGGGATGCAGGAATGTGGTATCGCGTAACGGCGCGTGGCGTCGGAGGCACTTTGCCCGTGAGTAATCTTGAGCCGACTTGCTGAGTTGTGTACAGTCAAGACATCATCCTCACAATGAAGACTAAATCATGCTGGTTCCGGGTTGGGTGCGTTTTGTTCAGTGTGCTCACGCTGGTCTGCGTGCAGGGAGTGGCCGAGGCGAAGCATTCGGCGACGCTCACTTATCTGGGCAGAGTCGATTCGATTATTGAGCAGGCGATTACGGACGCGAATATTCCTGGAGCTGTCCTGGTGGTGGGGCACGACGGGGCGGTAGTGTATCGCAAGGCTTATGGTAATCGCGCGCTTGAACCTAAGCCCGAGGCGATGACGCTGGATACGGTGTTTGATTTGGCGTCGCTGACCAAGGTGATTGCGACTACCACGGCGATGATGCAACTCGTCGAGCAGGGTAAGGTGCGGATGAATGATCCGGTGGCGAAGTATCTGCCAGAATTTGCGCAGAACGGCAAAGAGGACATCACGGTGCGGCAGTTGATGACGCACTACTCGGGGCTGGCGCCCGACTTGGATTTGACGACGCCCTGGGAGGGCAAGAACACGGCCTATGAGTTGGCATTTGTCGAGCCGCCGGAAACAACTCCTGGATCGGGGTTCGTGTACAGCGACATTAACTTTATTACGCTGGGCGCGCTGGTGGAGCGGGTGTCAGGAGAGACGTTGGATGAGTATGCGACCAAGCATATTTTTGCGCCGCTGAAGATGACGCGGACGCGGTTTGTGCCGCCAGTGTCGTGGCGGGCGAAGATTGCGCCTACGCAGTATGACGAGAACGAGCACATGCTGCGGGGAGAGGTGCATGATCCCACGGCGCGGCGGATGGGCGGAGTGGCGGGGCATGCGGGGCTGTTCTCGACCGGGGATGATTTGGCGAAGTTTGCGCGGGCGTTACTGGATGGCGGCGGAGGGATTCTGTCGGCGGTGACGGTGGAGAAGATGACGTCGCCGGAACAGCCTCCGCAGGCGCCGGTGCTGCGCGGGTTTGGGTGGGATATTGATTCTCCGTTCTCGTCGAATCGCGGGGATCTGCTGCCGGTGGGGTCGTTTGGGCACACCGGGTTTACGGGCACGTCGGTGTGGATTGATCCGACGACGCAGACGTACATTATTTTGCTGACGAATGCGGTGCATCCGCGAGGGAAGGGAAACGCGATCGGGCTGCGGACGAAGGTGGCGACGGAAGTTGCGGCGGCGCTGCTGTTGAATCCGTCGGAGAAAGAAGCGCTGCGGTGGAAGAGCATCACGGGATATAACGAGGCGCTGAGTGCGGCGCGGCACATGAACACGCGGAATGGGAGCGTGAAGACCGGGATCGACGTGCTCGAGGAGAATGGGTTTGATGTGCTGCAGGCGCCATCGGGGAAGAAGCGCATCGGAGTGGTGACGAATCAGACAGGAATCGACAGCCAGGGGTTGCGCACGATCGATGTGCTGGCTAAGGCGCCGGGAGTTTCTCTGGATGCGATTTTTAGTCCGGAGCACGGAGTGACGGGGACGCTGGACACGACGGGCATTGCTAATTCCGTGGACGAGGCGACCGGGGTGCCGGTGTACAGCGTGTATGGGGGGACGGACGCGGCGCGACGTCCGCCGGCGGATGTGATGAAGAATCTGGATGCGGTGGTGTTTGATATTCAGGACGCGGGCGCGCGCTATTATACGTATGAGACTACGCTGGGATATTTTTTGGAAGGCGCGGCGGCCGCTGGGACTGAGTTGATTGTGCTGGACCGGCCTGATCCGGTGACGGGGTCGTTTGTGCAGGGTCCGGTGTCGGATGCGGGGAAGGAAAATTTTACGGATTATTGGACCGTGCCGGTGCGGCCTGGGATGACGATGGGCGAACTGGCGAAGATGTTTAACGCCGAACGGAACATCAACGCCAAGCTCACCGTAGTGCCGATGGAGGGATGGCAGCGCGGAGACTGGTTCGATTCGACGGGGCTGGTATGGGTGAATCCTTCGCCCAACTTGCGCAGCGTGACCGAGGCGGCGCTGTATACGGGAGTGGCGATTATTGAGGGCACGAATGTTTCGGTGGGACGCGGGACGGACACTCCG
>PLEA01000455.1 GCA_003136335.1 Acidobacteriaceae bacterium
GTGCTCGCACTGCTGTTCGGCACGACTCATCTGCATTACACCCAGAACATGATGGAAAACTACTACATCATGCTTCTGACTCTGGCAGGATTTGCTTTTCAGTACGAATGGCTGCGCACCGGGAGCCGCCGGGCATTGCTCATCGGCTCTGCCGCCCTTGGACTGAATTTACTTACGCGGTTGACTACCGGCCTGGATCTGCTGGCCGCAGTCGCATTTGTCTTCCTGGCATTATGGTTTGAGCGAGCGCGTGGCCGCGTGTTGTGGGAGCGATTGCTCGCGTATACGAAGACTGCTCTACCCGTCTATGCTGTGTTTCTGCTCATTGATCGCATATACCAGTTCTACCGTTTCGGATCATTTTTCAACACTTACGTCCACTATTTCACCGTGGAGCATCGGCTTCAGGATCCGTCGTTACCCGCGAGTTATCCATGGAGCACGCCATTTCACGAAGGCTTCCTGGGCGCGCTATTCAAGCCGGAGAAGTCGATCTTTCTTTTCGATCCGCTGCTGGTGCTCGGGATTCTGCTGCTGGTGGTGCTGTGGAATCGACTTTCTGCCGAGGTCCGTGCGTATGGTGTGACTTCGCTTCTGCTGCTGCTTGGCTCCATCAGCTTTTACGCAAGGTATACGTTCTGGGCGGGAGATTTTGCGTGGGGCGATCGTTACGTTTCAACGTCGGTGGAACTGGCGGCGTTGCTTGCGGTGCCGCTGTTGCTGCGCTATCGCGGCAATGTTGGCACATGGATCTGGCGCGGCGGAGTGGTGCTCATCGCAGCGAGCCTCAGCATTCAGCTTGCTTCGCTGGCCTTCTGGCTGCCGCTGGAGATTTACCAGATGGAGACGCTGGGCCATCCCACGTTCGTGATC
Source organism: Acidobacteriaceae bacterium (assembly GCA_003136335.1). Next base: position 874 of record PLEA01000455.1, read on the forward strand.
GCGCTGCGCTACAAGAACATCGCGGCGTTTGCGTTGGGCAAGATGCAGGCTTGGGGACTGAACAACGAATCCATGACACAGGATCCCTGGGATTACGTTCACATAACGACGTGGAATTTTCTGCCGTTCCTGCTGCGCCGCGTTGGAGCTGCGCCAGCGTGGGTCATGAAGGTGGTCTTCGCAATCTGGGGCGTCGCGCTCGCGGTACTGGCCGCAGTTTTGTGGCGGCTGAGAATGACGCTCCAGCGAGAGGTGCCGAGCTAACTTTCCCCTCCGCTCGAAGAAGTTTATTGATTGTCTCAGTCAGGGCAGAGTGAAGGCGACGAGCGCGTCACTTAGTGACTCTTCGGTGATCTTAGGATGACCGCCAGCGGCGATTACCACGTATTGTTTCCCGTTTGCGCTGCGGTAAGTCATTGGGGTGGCGTGTCCGCTAGCGGGTAGCTGGGCCTTCCACAGTTCCTTGCCGGTCTCAATATCAAAGGCGCGGAGGAAGGGATCAAAAGTGCCAGCGATAAAAACCAGTCCTCCCGCAGTAACAATCGGACCGCCCAGGTTGATTGACCCCGAAGGCAGCAGCGGTTGCTTGCCGCCGAAGTCCTGCATGGAACCCAGCGGAATTTGCCAGCGAATCTTGCCCTCGGTCATGTCCACCGCGGTCAGCAGACCCCAGGCCGGCGCGGTACACGGCAAGTCCGATGGCGATTGCAGGAATCGACGAAACAAACCGTAAGGCGCTCCTGCCTGCGGCGCATACTCGCCCCCTTCGGCGCGGATCTCGTCGCGCCAGAAATCAGCGCTAGGAATGAGCTTTATTTTGGCGACCAGGTTGTTGCTGTTGACGACCAGCAGGCTGTGCTGCGGATCAAAAGCGTAGCCGCTCCACGTCATGCCGCCTAAATTTCCCGGGACGGCCAGAGTGCCTTGAAGACTTGGCGGAGTAAAAATTCCCTCGTTGCGAAGTTCGCGAATCCAGGTGCGGCAGGTCTCACGATCTTGGAGCGTCGGGCCCCAAGCGTCCTCCGCCGACATTTTTTGCGTAGCGACCGGTGGCGGAGCTATGGGGAAAGGTTGCGTGGGCGATGCGACTTCGCCGGCTATGTCGCTTTTTGGAACGGGGCGCTCCTCCACCGGAAACACCGGCTTGCCCGTGTCGCGATTGAGAACATAGAGAAATCCGGTCTTGTTGCCCTGTATGACGACGGGAAGGTCTTCCCCGTTGTGCCGCAAGGTTGTGAGCAGTGGTGGCGAGGCCGTATCGTAATCCCAGAGATCGTGATGTACGAGTTGAAATCCCCAGGCGATTTCCCCTGTTTTTGCATGCAACGCCACGACAGAATTCGCCCACTTGTTGTCTCCGGGCCGAAGCCCGCCATAGTAATCCGGGCTGGCGCTTCCGGTGGGAACGAAGAGGAGATCGCGCTGCAGATCCACGGACATGATGGACCACGCGTTGGCGGCGCCGGTGCGCCGCTCGAGATCTTTACCCGGGGTCGCAGCCGCAGTGTTCGGAATGGGATCCCAGCTCCAGCGCAACGCGCCGCTGCGGGCATCAAAAGCGCGCACTACGCCGGCTGGCATAGCGGCACGCTGATTGTCATCGATCGCTGATCCTACGACGACAAGATCGTCGATCACCGCGGGAGGCGACGTCATGTGGTACCACCCGGCGCGATAACCCGGCACCTCTCGCAGATTTACCTGACCGTAGTCGCCGAAGTCCAAACACGGTTTGCCTGTAGCGGCGTCGAGCGAAACCAGCCGGGCGTCCTGCGTCGCCTCGTAAATCCGGCGGCGGCAGGGCTGGCGCGAAGATCGAACTGGATCGAGCCATGTGGCCACGCCGCGATTCACCAATCCATCGCCGTAATCGAGTGTGAGATCAATTTTCGGATCGTAGGCCCACCGCGGTTTTCCTGTTTCCGGGTCGAGTGCGATCACTCGATTGAAGGGCGTGGTGAAATAGAGGGTCCCATCAACGAGAATCGGCGTGGCTTCGAATCCGCTTCGTTTCCTGTCGCGGCTACCGTCCGAGACGTCCCCGGTATGAAATGTCCAGGCGATCTTCAGCTTCGATACATTCTCGCGGTCGATCTGAGAGAGCGGCGAGTAGCGCATTCCACCTGGATCGTTCCCATAGTTGGGCCATTCGGTACCGCCGGACACTTGGCTGTGCGCGACCGCACTGGCAAATGCCACGCAGATAATGAGGAGCAATTGCAACATGTTTTGCGGAGCTCTGGCTTGGCCCATAGGCAGATATGTTCAATGAATCGCTTTCCGAAAGCAACTCGCGAACATACTTTCGCGCAGCATTTACAAGCCGGCCAGGCTGCGTGTATTGTTGGTCCCGCAAATCCCTCATCTTCTTACAAGTGGGTGACTCCCATGTCCATGTACCGAGCGTCTCTTCGTCGAGCTGCTTTCTTAGTTTGTCTGGCGGTTGCCATCTGTGCTGCCTCCTGCCTCGCCGCGTCGCCGCAGGCGGCGGAAACAAAGCCAGCGATTGAGCGGGTAACGGCCGATACGCCGCGGGTGACGTCAGCCGGAGCCAGTTTCAAAGTTCCTTCCGGTTGGTCCATCGAGACCAGGAAAGACCTGGTCATCCTGACGCCGCCCGAGACCGATACCCACATCGCCATCATCGACTCGCAGGCGGCCGACGCCAAGGCCGCGGTCGCCGCTGCGTGGGCTGCCTATAATCCCGAATCCAAGCGGCCGGTCAAACTCGTCACGCCTCGTCCGGCGCGCGAGGGATGGGATGAGCGCCAAGTGTTTGACTACGAGACTTCTCCCAACGAGCGTGCGGTCGTCCAGGTCCTCGCGCTTCGTGCCGGGAACCGCTGGAGCGTCGTCATTCTGGAAGGAACCGATCCCACGGTGGAGAAGCGCTCCGCCCCGATAGGCCTTGTCTTTGAAAGCTTGCGTCCCAAGGATTACAAGCGCGAGTCCTTCGCCGGACGTACGCCGCACCCCCTGGATGAGGCACACATCGCGCAACTCAAAGCGTTCGTGGAAACTTCCATGCAGCAACTCGGAATCCCCGGCGCGTCCATCGCGCTCATTGATCGCGGCAAGATCGTCTACGAGGGTGGTTTCGGCATACGCGAACTCGGCAAGCCGGAGCGCGTGGACGAAAACACAGTATTCATGGCGGCGTCCAACACGAAAGGAATGACAACGCTGCTGCTCGCCGAGTTGGTCGACGAGAAAAAGTTAAAGTGGGATGAGCCGGTGATCGACGTCTACCCGGCTTTCAAACTGGGCGACGCCGACACCACGAAACAAGTTCTCGTCAAGAACCTGATCTGTGCCTGTACCGGAGTGCCGCGACAGGATATGGAATGGTTATTCGAGTTCAAGAATGCCACGCCGGAAACCGAGTTGGCCCTGCTCGGAACCATGCAGCCCACCAGCAAGTTCGGCGAAGTTTTTCAATACAGCAACCTGATGGCGGCTGCCGCCGGATACATCGGCGCACACCTCGTGTATCCCGACCTGGAACTCGGCGCCGCCTATGACAAAGCGATGCAGGAAAAGATTTTCGATCCGCTGGCGATGAAGTCGACGACCTTCGATTATGCGCGCGCCCTGGCAGGCAACCATGCTACTCCGCATAGCGACGATATCGATGGCAAACCCACTGTAGCCAGCATGGCGATTAATTACTCAATCGTGCCGGCCCGTCCGGCGGGCGCCGTGTGGACCTCGTCCGCTGATTTGATTCGCTACGTGCAGGATGAGCTCGCGCAGGGCAAGTTGCCCAATGGCAAGCAACTGGTTTCGGCGGAAAGCTTGCTGATGCGCCGCGCTCCGCAAATTTCCCTGGGCGAGGACGCGAGCTACGGCATGGGTTTGATTGTCGATCACACCTATGGCGTTCCGGTGGTGAGCCACGGCGGCAGCATGTCGGGCTTCAAGAGCAACCTCTACTTCCTCCCGGATTCCGGCATCGGCGCGGTGGTGCTCACCAATTCGGACAACGGCGGCATGCTTCTCGGTCCGTTCGGGCGTCGCTTACTCGAGGTCGTCTTCGACGGCAAGCCGGAAGCCGCGGCTGAAGTTGCCTCCCGCGCCGCGTCCCATAAAGCAGCGCTCGCCAAAGACCGGGAACGCCTCGTAGTGCCGGCTACACCGGCGCTGGTTTCTGGCTTAGCCAAGCATTATTCCAGCAAGGAACTCGGCGACTTGGCCGTGCTAACCGACGGCGGAGTTACTACATTCGATCTGGGCGAGTGGAAAAGCACCGTGGCTTCGCGAAAGAATGATGATGGCACCACTTCATTCATCACCATCGATCCCGGCACCGACGGATTCGAATTCGTAGTGGGCGATCGGGCAGGCAAGCGCATACTGATCATCCGCGATGGCCAGCATGAGTATGTTTTTTCGGAGGTGGCATGACAGCGGCTCCGAGTGCCGCGATGGCGACGGACCGTTAAGCCGCAGAGAGTGGTGGGCTCAGCAGGATCGCTCGAATATCTTTGCTTTCCAATGTTTTCTTCGGCGCCCCGTCTCGGGCGACCGCAAGCATGGCCTGGCCGATCTCCGCGGTAGTCAGGACGTAGTTGGGAAAGGTCCGCCGAACCACCGGCAGCAAGGGCTTGCTGATGGAATAGAAGAAACGGTACCAAGCCGTCTTGGACTTCGCTCCATACACCGGCTCAATCACACCGGGCCGAAACATGTACGTGGCCTTGAACGGCAGACCGATCAGTGCATTCTCAGTCTTGCCCTTGACCCGCGCCCACATCGTACGCCCGTGCTCCGAACTGTCGGTGCCAGCGCCCGATACATAAACAAAAGTCATCTTCGGATTGAGCCGCGCCAAAGTTTCGGCTGCCGCCAACGTGATGCCGTAGGTCACGCCCTCATACTCGGCCTCGTTCATCCCAGCCGCCGAAATACCCAGGCAAAAGAAACAGGCATCGAAGCCCAAAAGCTCGCTCTCGATGGATGCGAAGTTCCACAAATCTGTATGTACGATTTCCGCAGTTTGGCATGCTCTGCGCCCCCAGGAGTTCGCCCCACCGTTTGCACCCGCTGCACCCCGGGATCGTGCAGACATTCGCGCACGACACCGTGCCCGACCATGCCCGTCGCTCCAAAGATGAGGACCTTCATGACCTACTCAACGGTGACCGACTTCGCCAGATTCCTCGGTTGATCCACATCGCAGCCGCGCCGCACCGCGATGTGATACGCCAGCAGTTGCAGCGGAACGATTTCCAGAATCGGCGACAACTCTTCCGGCGCCGCCGGAACGTAAAGAATGTGATCCGCCGCTTCCTTGATCTCTTCATCCCCCTCGGTGGCCAGCGCAATTACCACCCCGGACCGCGCTTTCACTTCCTTCAGATTGGAGATCGTCTTATCGTAGCGGAGCACCGAGCCCGGATTGTTCACGTCGCGAGTCGCAATCACTACCACGGGAAGGTTTTCATCGATCAGCGCGTTGGGGCCATGCTTCATCTCGCCGGCGGGATATCCTTCGGCGTGAATGTAGGAAATTTCTTTCAGTTTCAGTGCGCCTTCGAGCGCGATCGGATAATGAATTCCCCGCCCCAGAAACAAAAAGTCATGGACCTTCTGATATCGCTTGGCCAGATCGTCGCAAGCCTCATCGTGCGTCAGGATGGTTTCGAGTTTTGCCGGAATGCGCGTAAGTTCCTGCATCGCAGCCCGCGCCTGCTCGGCACTCATGCTGCCCCGCACCTGCGCCAGATACATGGCGAAGATATACAGCGCGGTGAGCTGTCCCGTAAAAGCTTTGGTCGAAGCCACGCCGATCTCAGGCCCGGCATGCGTATAAATCGTGCCCTGGGCCTCACGCGTAATCATCGACCCCACCACATTGCAAATGGCCAGCGTCTTCGATCCTTTGGCCTTAGCTTCGCGCTGGGCGGCAATCGTATCCGCGGTTTCGCCCGATTGCGAAATCACCAGCGTAATCGTCTCCGGATCGACAATGGGATTTCGATATCGCCATTCGCTGGCATAGTCCACTTCCACGGGTACCCGCGCCAGCGTCTCGATCATAAACTTGCCGGCTTGCCCGGCGTGCCAGCTGGTTCCGCACGCAATAATATTGATCTTGCTCGCGGACCGGAACTCGGCCTCGCTGATTTCCATCTGGTCGAGAAAAATGTGGCCTGTCTCCTGCGAGACCCGCCCCAAGGTTGTGTCGCGAACGGCGCGCGGCTGCTCGTAAATTTC
>PLEA01000163.1 GCA_003136335.1 Acidobacteriaceae bacterium
TTCATACCAGGTAAACCCATGCTGCGCCGCGGTCGGATGCGCATGATGATTATTGTGCCAGCCTTCGCCGAACGTCAGCAGGGCCACCCACCAGCTATTGGTCGAAAGATCACGCGTAGCGAAGCGCCGCGTTCCCCACGAATGCGTCGCCGAATTCACCAGCCAGGTCGCGTGTAATCCCACCACTGTGCGCAGGAACGTTCCCCACAGAAGCCACGGCAGGCCGCCAATGGCAAACAGAATCACTCCCAACACAACCTGCGGAACATAATGATATTTCGTAATCCAAACGTGAAATTTATCTTTGGCAAGGTCGGGGACGTAGCGCGCCAGCGTCGTCGTGTCATGGTGCATCGACTTGCCCATGAGAATCCATCCCATGTGCGCCCACCACTTGCCGTCGATTGGCGAATGCGGATCGCCTTCCAGATCAGAATACTGATGATGAATGCGGTGCGTCGCCACCCAGAAAATCGGCCCGCCTTCCAGAGCAAGCGTGGCGCAGACGGTCAGGAAATATTCCACCCATTTCGGAGTCTTATACCCACGGTGAGTCAGCAAGCGGTGATAACTCATCCCAATGCCCAGGCTGCCCGATACCCACCACAAAAACATGGCGACAAACAACGCCTTCCACGTGAAAAAGAAAAGCGCGGCCACGGCCCCAACATGAAATGCCAACATGAAGCCCGCCGTTATCCAATTCACTTCACCTTTTGCCGCTTGTGGTCTTTCCAAATCCTGCAGTTCCATATCCAAGGAAGGTCCCCATTTCGTGGTCGTTGAGTTCGATCAGCCCTACTGCTACCGTACCAAGGGTGAGCCTAGGACGACTGTAATACTTGTGTAATAGCGGAATTTTGGGGATTACGGCGGTAACGAGCAGGTAATCTCAGGTCTGTTTTAGAGCCAATTCTTAGCCCTGTATTTCTCGAGTCCGGCCTTCGTCAGATCGCTAAGTTCCGCGAAGAGAGCACCGTCCGGTGTGCGGAAGTTGAAGCATGATTTCCCTTGCTTTCGTTTCTTCAGATTAGAAGACACCATCTTTCCCAGCTCAGGAGATACGTAAAGCGGCATCAGGTGTGGGTCTTGAAAAAAGTCCATTTTCCTCAAAACAGCGGAAATCTAGGGGATAGAAAATGTCTAGGAAAACCGAGAAAGTCGCTTGCAGGGCATCCGGACGCGATTTTTTTTGCGAATTTCGCGAAAAGGAGTTTTTCAACAGCCACAGGTGATAGCACACGTATGCCTTCCCCATTATGACGGCGCCGAAGAACATCGGCCCGCTCTTCCGACTGTTGGCCTTCGTGACCAGATTGTACTTTCGGGGCTCATCCGCTGTCGCCCGTAACTCAGGCTCGAACGCACTCATCACTTTCTTCAGCCCTGCGAAAACGGCGGCGAAGTCACCCGAGACCGAAACATCCTGAGCGGAAGCTTTCGCCTTAGCCATAAGTCCGCGTTTAGCCTTCGGTTTCACGCTGGTTTTCTTCGGGACGCGTTTCTTCGGCATGGGACGAGCCTCTACGCAGCCCTACCCTTCACCTGCACGCCCGCCCATTTTTCTAACAGCATCAGCGTAGCGGCGTAGTCCAGGTCCTGATTCCCTTCTTCCGACGCCATCTGGTAAAGCTCTTCCACGGTTTCCAGCGCCGGCAGCTTCACCCGCGCTTCCTTGGCCGCCTCCAGCGTCAGCCGGATATCCTTGTGCATCAGCCGCAGCGGAAAGTTTGGCGTAAAGTCGCGCTGCAGAATAAACGGCCCTTTGTAGTCCACCACGCCTGACCGCACCATCGTGGCCTCAATCAGCGATAGCAGTTGTTGCGTGTCCACGCCGAGTTTGGTGGCCAACGTCAGCGCCTCGGCGAATCCTTCAAAAATCAGCGCGATCTGCAAATTCATGGCGAGCTTCGTGGCCTGCCCCTTGCCAGTCTCGCCCATGCGGAAAATTTTTTTCCCCATCGCAGCCAACAGGGGCTTGAGCCGCTCCACCGCAGCTTCGCTTCCTCCCACAATGAACACTAGCGTCCCGTCCCGCGCTCCAATTTTCGATCCCGTCATCGGCGCATCCACCCAGGTCACGCCCTTCGCACCCACGCGCTCCGCGAATTTCACCGTCGCCGACGGAGAAATCGTGCTCGAGTCCGCGATGATCATGCCCTCCGAAAACGACGCCTCTACGCCCTCCGTCCCGAAGATCACACGCTCGACTGCCTCCGTGTCAGAAACGCACATCCACACAACTTCGGCGCCCTGAGCCGCCGCCGCCGGAGTCGGAGCTACTCCTGCGCCGTCCACCAGTTTGCCCGGCGTCCGGTTCCACACCGTAACTCCGTGGCCTGCCTTGACCAGGTTCGTCGCCATGGCGTGTCCCATAATTCCCAATCCCACAAACGCAACTCGCATGCAGACTTCTCCTGTCGTCCTGATGAACAGCACAAAAAAGACGCCTTCGGATTAGATATGACCCACTCGATCAAGGTCAAGCAAGGACGGAAGGATTAAGAAGAAAACGACCCTCAAGTGTCCGGGTTTCGTGTCTCTCCGGCTTCCGTGTGGTTCTGGGTCTCAGATCCAGACAGGCGGAGCAATGCTCGGCAGCCGCGCCACGTGCCCGAAATCTAAAGGCACCCCGTAATCCCGCTCCTTTACCTAACATTTAAGTAGGCAAATAATCATGCGGCAGCGCTGTTATTACTCGGCTCTCCGCAGTGATCAGGACTAGAATGGGAGGTTGAGGCTGCTTCCGATCCAGCCCCCAGGCTCTGTCGCAGAATGATTAAGCAAACGCTTCGCAATCCGGCCCTTCGCAAGCGCGCCACGCAGTTCGGACGTTTGGTGCGTCGCTCCGCCGTAACCCCGCGCCGGGGTGAGACTCACAAGCCGCGCCTTGCCACCAACGGAGAACTGGGCGTCACCTTCATCGGCCACGCCAGCTTCTT
>PLEA01000490.1 GCA_003136335.1 Acidobacteriaceae bacterium
GTTCTTGTAGAACACGCTCGCGCCCGGACCTTCCTCAGCGCCAAATTTTGTCATCTCGTAGTTGTAATAAACCTTGCCCTCGGCCATCTCATCCTTCGAAAACGACACGTGATAGTCGCGGTTGAAGTCGCTTCCGAACGACGAGACCCACTTGAACTGCCATCCCATGCGCTTCTTGAATGCCTCGATCTCCGGCAGAGTCGCCCGGGAAACCGCTACAAAAGTCACGTCGCGGTGCGCGAGGTGTACGACTGCACCGTCGAAGGTATCAGCCAGGAACGAGCAGCTCGGGCAGCCCTCTTTCCATCCTGGGCCAAACATGAAGTGGTAGACGATCAGCTGGCTCCGTCCGGCGAATAGATCGCCAAGCGTCTCCTTGCTTCGCGGCCCATCGAACACGTACTTCTTCTCCACCCGCTCCCACGGCAGCGCGCGCCGCTGCCGGCTCAGCTCATCGCGCAATCGCGAGAACTCCTTCTCCTTGCGCAAAAGCTCTTTTCTTGCCGCAACCCACTCAGCTTGCGGTACGACCGTTCCCAGTTCCGTCTTGCTCGTCATGGTTGCCATAATCACTTTTCCTTTCCGTCACATTCTTCGAACCATCCTTCTGTTCGCTCTTTTTCGAACGAACCATCTTCACCACGATCGCGGCAACACCGCCGGTCGACATGACGCTACCTGCCATCAACGCCGCGCTCGCCATACAGACCGGACACATAGGTTCCTCCTTCTTCCGCAGGACTTTCATTGATGATTAATGATTGGATCGGCCCAGCCATGGCTTTTCAATCAACAATCAGCATCAACCCTCACCGCCGCCCTTCCTCCGCCCGCTCCCGGACGCGATTGTGCATGTGCGTCCATCCCTTCCCCACGCCTTGTCTATGGTCGTCCTGAATCAGTCCGAGCGCCGTGTGGTGAAACTTGATCAGCGTTCCACCGTCTTCCTCGCTCAAGCGGTATTGCAGATTCGAGACGACCGGATAGGACATGAACAACGGCCCGGTAATTTCGAGCAGCGTCGGCCGCTTGATGGCCTGCACTTGCCCCCAGAAATGGCCGTTCCCGTCGCCGAGATCGCGGAACCACCGTCCACCGGGCCACGCCTCGATCTTCATCGGCATCGCCTTGCCGTCCGGTGTGTCATTCCCCGGCCCGAGCTGTTCCAGTAGCGCCGCGAACGTCACCTCCAGTGCCGCACGTACATGGATTTCCTGCGTGATGTTCAGTGTCAAATTCTCAATGCCCGCAGTTGCTGTCGAAGTCATCTCTCTCCTGCCCTCATTTCTGATCAGATTTTATCTAACGCCTTGCTCTTAACCTCGGCCCGCTCCTTGACTCGGGTCAACTGGTGCTGCCACAGGCATTCGAATGTTTTGCTCCACTCGTGCAGCGGCCGGATCGCTTCCGCGTTGGTTCGATAAAATATGTTCCGCCCGTGCCGCCGCGCGCGCACCAGACCAACATTTCGCAGCACCCGCAGATGCTTGGAAACCGAAGGTTGTCCGAGGCCCAGACTCGCCACGATGTCCCCAACCGGCCGCTCCTGCAGCGCCAGGCAGTTCAAGATCTCCCGTCGACGCGGCTCGGCAACCGCATTGAACGCATCCGATGTGGTCGCGGCTCTTGCCATCTAGTTGAATATATATTCCTATATAGGTATATGTCAAGCGTGTTTTCCGGAATCGTCTACACTCTTTTTCCAGGCCTTTTCCGCGGGGAGGGACGACCTTTGTCTGCCATTCGCGCTATCTTTTGGGACGTCGGCGGTGTGCTGCTCACCAACGCATGGGACCATACCGAACGCAGTGCAACGCTCGAGCACTTTCAGCTCGACCAGAAAGAATTCCAGGACCGTCACGAGATGTTGGTGTCATCGTTCGAACGCGGAAAGATTACGCTCCAGGAATATCTGGACCGCACCGTGTTCTATCGCACGCGCCCGTTCACGCCCGACGTGTTCCGCGACTATATGTTCTCGTTGTCGCAACCGTTTCCCGAAGTGCTGGAGTTCGCGCGGGCGCTGGCTGACTCCGGCAAATACTTCATGAGCACGCTCAACAACGAATCGCGCGAGCTGAATTATTACCGGATTGACAAATATGGACTGCGAAAGATCTTCCGCTTGTTCGTAAGCTCCTGCTTCGTCGGATTTCGCAAGCCGGAGCGCGACATTTATCGCCTGGCTTTGGAGACGACGCAGATCCCGGCGGAACAGTGCTGCTTCATCGACGATCGCGCGCTCAATCTGGAATGCGCAGCAAAGTTGGGTATGCAGACTATTGAGATGCAGCAACTGGAGCAATTGCGAGGCGATCTGGCAAAAATCGGCGTGGGTCTGTAGTTTGTGAATCGTATAGGCTGCTGGAATACTGTTCCCTGGTCGATGTTCTTCCGTTTGGTGGCTAAAGCCGAGCTAATTGTGCGGCACTTATGCGCGGCCTAAAGCCGCCCCCTTTCAAAACGAAGGGGCGAATTGAGTTTTCAGCGTTTTCAAAACGAAGGTCGCGAATTGAGTTTCAGCAGCCTCTCGTCGCGGCGGAATCGTAGTTGCGAATCGTCGCCGAACAAACAGTGCAGGCGGTCTGGTTAGGAAGTCTTGCGGGGCGGGCTGGTCTTTATTCCTGCACTCTGCGGGACATCGGATTCCAACGCGCTGAGCGTCAAATCGCTCGACCAGCAATCGGCGGCCAACTTCCATTCTCCGTTGTTCTGCCGCGCACAAACCCACAGGTACTTGCCGCGTTCTTCGCGGCGCTTGCCGGTTGCGCCGGGAATCAAAGCCTTACACCGCCCGGCTTCGTACGCCAGATCGCCGACGACTTCCACGCGCAGAGGATCGACCTCTACTTCGCCCAGCCCCGCGTCCAGCGCGCCAAAGAAAAACTCGCGAACCGCGGCTGCGCCGCGGATCGGAGGACAATTGGACCGCAGGACCAGCGCGTCGGGAACGTAAAGGTCGAGCAGATCGTCGAGGTGCTTGGTATTGCAGGCCAGCACCCACTCGTGCGTAATGCGCCGAACCGCGGCCTCGGCGCGGCTCATGTCGCCTCTCAGCGCCGCAGTCGGTCGCAGTTCCCGCACGGGATCAACACGGACTGGATCGCCCGCTGACCGCGCACCCGTCGCTTCCTGTCCGCCAGGAAAATAGTGATGATGATAATGGTGATGGTAGTGATGAGTTTCTTGTGCCGGGGTTCGGAACCGGGTTGGCCGTACTTCGGCTTGAGGCGCGTGATCTGCAAAGGGATCGGGGAAAGGCGCAAAAGCATTCGAGGGCGGACGGTCGTCCTTTGAGAGAACGCCAGACTCTGCGTCTTCCCGTTCGCCGACGGTGACGCCGCACATGCCGCAGAACTTATTCCCTCTGCGATTGCCGTATCCACAAACGCGGCAAACGATGGTGGTGGAATCGCTGGCGAGCTCCTGTGCCGCGTCATCCGCAGCTTGTTCCGCGTCCGATTCGGCAGCCAGACGTTGCGCGGCCTCCATCGCCGCAGCCATGGCATCCGGACCAGGCTTGGGACGGCGCATCTCCGGTTGCGACCGGCGGTAAAGTTCGTCCATCTCGGTGCCGCTCAGCTGCGAATCAGATGGCGAACCGGAGGATCTGGGATTTCTCTTGTCTTCGTCCACGAATCCAATCACCCCACTGCTGGGGCCATTCTAGCCCAGCGGCTGAGGCGAGTGCTATCGGCTGGAAAATTCGATTTTGCCTTCTGTTTCAGTCGGCACACCGTTGCAGGTTGCCGGCCGATATCTCCACGTGCGCACGGTTTGCAGAACATGGCGGTCGCCCGCGAGGCCCGCGCTTTCAAGAATGAGCGGGCTGTGAACGCGCCCATCGGTTCCAATGATGAAGCTGACTTTTACCTTCTGGCCGCGTGCCGCCGGGGTGAGAAGTGGATCAGGAGTGGTAAGGGCCTCGGGAGGCTGAACCTCTTCGCAAGCACGCTGTGAGCTGAGGTGGGGCACATCGGCGAACTGGGAAGCGCGCGTCAGCGTTCTTGAAATCTGGCTTTCGCGCTGCTCGAAAGTTGCTGATCGCAGACGCGTCGAGGGTGTAGCCACTGCCAAAGTAAGCGCGGGCAGTACCAGCAACACCACCGCAGGCCAGATGCGACGACGCATTCTTCTCCTGGCGAGCCGGGCTCGCTCTTCACTTGAGGTGGCAAATGCAGGACCACTTACGACGACGAGTATTACCCTTATTTTGCAATATCTTACGGACGACACTTCGCCAATTAAGATATCCCTTGGTGAAAAGGATTGCATACCGGGGGTGCGACGAACCTCCGCCGTTAGCACTTACGCGGTCGCAGAGCGCCGGAGAGTCAACAAGGTGATTTCGGGAGGGCAGTTCAGGCGGACCGGAACATTCACTGTGCCTAAGCCTTGGTTGTTGCAGAGCGTGAGCCTTCCGATTTTGTACAGACTCCAAATGTACTTCCGCCCCAACGGGGGCAAATAAAGCGGACGGAGGAAAGGCACCCGCACCCGGCCTTAGTTTGCTGGATTGCGCAGCGTACAGTCTCTACTTCCAGCATAACCCGAATCGGCGAATTCGCGATATGCCGAGAGCAATATCAGAAACTGAAGGTAGCTTGTAGTTCGAATTTACGGTTGGCCGCAGTGCCGGGCGAGAACGGACCACCTTGCAGAGAATTGGGAACATCAAAGAGTCTGGACCCCAACACCGCGGCGGGATTGGCGGCGTTCACATTGTTGAAAACGTTGCGGGCATTCACCCCCAGTGTGAGATTGAAACGGCGATCTGAATTACCTGAAGAAAATGACGGGCCGCCGCCGAATAGCGGGCCACCGCGGCCGCCGCCGCCTCCTCCTCGCGGGCCGCCTCCTCCACCTTGGCCCTGGCCGGAACTGGCTTTCGCCTTTGGTCCAAATCCAAACGTCTTGGTAAAGCGCAAGTTCATAACAAAGTGCGCCGGGCCGGTAGCGGAGTTGATCGGCAGAAGTTTTCCGTCCCCCAAAGCATCGAAGGTGCCCAAGGTCGTGCAGTAAATGTTGTTCTGCGGACCCGAAATCGTGGGCGTGGGAGCGGCGCAAGTCGCCGTTGATACCAGCCCCGGGCGATCGTTATAAATCTGATCTCCATTCACGTCGATGGGCGTTGTGATGTTAAATGGAGATCCGGAACTCACCACCATGAATGGACTCAGACGAAACAAATAAGGCAGGGCGATGCTGCCGCCCAGGAAGAACCGATGCCTCACATCGAAAGACGCTCGGCCATAATCCTGGCTGATATTGTAGGAATTCGACGGGAAACTGGTAACGCCGGAGGTGTCGCTGTTGGCATAGCCCAACGAGTAATAACCAAATAACTGAACCTTGGAGCCGACGCGAACATTGGTGTTCATCATCAGCTGGTTTTGCTTGAAGTTGGCTTCGGAAACGTAACGGTACACGTTGCCCCCGTTGATCGGGGGGCAATTCGGAGTGCAAGGAGTGCCCGGGAGTGGAGCACTGGCATTGATGGTAAGGAACTGGTCAAAGCCACGCGAATTCAAGTAAATGACGGAAAGAGTCGCCGATTTCGTGAGCTGGCGTTCCACGCCGAGCGCCCCTTGCAGGGTATACGGAGCGTGCAGTCTGGGACTGATCTGATAGGTGTTCGAAGCGGCAGAAGAAGCTGCGCCGCAGTTGGCAAAGCTTGAGAGCGCTTTATCGACGCCCGGAAAGCATGTCGGATTATTGATAATAAATTGTTGTTGCGTGATGCCGTTCAGCCGTTCCGCCTGCAACAACTGCGCCGATTGGAAACGATCGTAAAAGATGCCGTAGCCACCACGAATTACCACTTTTGGAGGAGCGCTTCGCCCGCCTACTCCCCAGGCAAAGCCCAAGCGCGGGGCCCAGTCTCCGTGGTCATGAATGACATTTTGCGTTTCGAAGCGGAGACCCGTGCTCAGCGTGAAGTTCGGCTTGATCCGCCAATCGTCCTGCACGTAAGGTTCGACATCGTAATATGTGACTTCAGTGGTCGGAATGCCCGTAGTGTACGTAAGTTGCGTTGCATACGGAATGCCGCCGCTGCTCACGGGGGGCAACTGCAGATCCGCATAACGCAAAGAGATGGGACATGCTGGGTTTTGCCCGAGAGTGGCGCAATGCGAAGGCGTGTCGTTGTCGTTTGAGGGAGTCCCCAACGAAGAAAACGTAAAGGCGCCGTTGAATCCCGCAGTGGAAGAGTTGGTGTCTTGCGTGGCCCGCACCCGCGCCCCGAACTTGAGACTATGATTGCCGTGGATCAACGATGTGTAATTCTGTATCTCGTAATTGTTCTGCCGGTCGTCGAGGTTGGTCCCATTGCCGCCACCGATAAAGTTGCCCAGTACGTTCACACTCGGGTTTGTATCCAGCGGGTTCTGAATACTGTCGTCGCGGTGATACTGGAACCGCGTCTCATTGATAATTTTCGAGCCAATCACCTGGGTGTCGCTGATTTGGACTGTGTGCTCGATTTCCTTGGAGAAGTAGCCTTGCGACGGGAGACTAAGCAGTCCAACCCCCTT
Organism: Acidobacteriaceae bacterium; assembly: GCA_003136335.1. Next base: position 6,537 of record PLEA01000490.1, read on the forward strand.
ATTGGTTTCAGTATCGCGGAAGTATTGATAGCGAGCGGTCAGCGTGTTGTTCGGGGTTAGCGCCCAATCAAGCCGCGGGCTGAGGTTCGTTCGCTGGCGTGGGTTGGGAATCGATTCCACCAACGGGACTCCCACCAAAGACGGATCGAGGACGAACGCATTGACCGCAGCCAGTTCGTTGATATTCCTGCGCTCGACATTGAAAAAAAACGAGGCTTTCTTGCCAAGCGGGCCGCCAATGTTTCCGTTGTACTGAGTGGAATCGTACGGCGGCTCCGATCCGGCGAAGGGATTCCGCGTATTGAAGGCAGAGTCATTGCCCAGCACAAAGAATTGCCCGTGGTATTTGTCGGTTCCGGGCTTGGTGAAAATTTCAATGCGGCCGTAGCCTAACTTGTCATACTCCGAAGAAAAGGGATTCTGGTTAATGCGGATTTCGCGAATGGACGATTTGGGCGGAAGCTGACCGGCGGTGAAACCGTCGATATACATCTGTCCGCCGCTGGGACCTGCGGAAGGTCCGGCGAGCGCCTCCAGATCCGACTGCAACTCATCGGGATCGTCGGGCAGGGCTTCGAGTTCTTTACCGGAGATTACGATGGCGCCGGCATTGTTCGAGGGATTCACATCGATGGTCGGAACGGTATCAGAAACCTGAACTTTTTGTTGCTCCACTTCAATTGCCAATGCAATGTTGAGCCGGAGAGGCTGATCGGCGATCACGACATTGTCGTTCTCAAAGAGTGTGAATCCTGGCGCGGCGACGGTGAGGATGTACTTCCCTGGTGCTAAGGTCTTGAACTCATACATCCCTTGGCCATTGCTCTGGACCACAAT
>PLEA01000662.1:0-4423 GCA_003136335.1 Acidobacteriaceae bacterium
GCCTGGTCGAAAAGCCAGTTTTCCTCGATAGTAGGATTGCGCCATCGATGACTGATCTCACGGCGTATGGGCGCAACGCCAGAGGTGACGCAGTCGTTCTTGCGGTCGAAGGCAAAGCCGATGAGCCGTTCGCTTCGCGTGTATGGGCTTGGGTCCGAGGTGATGAGAAAAATCCAACGGTGTCCGCAGATCCTCGTCGAACGCGACTGCGGAGGCTCGAGTTTCTATCCAATCATCTCTCGAAAGAAATACCTCCTGACAGCACCCTTCGCTACCAACTGCTTCATCGAACCGTGTCCGCCGTCCTTGAGGCGCAGCTGCACGGCGCTGTCGCTGCGGTGGTCTTGGTTCACGCCTTCGGGAGGGAGGCAGCGGACAACCTCTCCGACTTCTCGGAGTTCCTTACGGAGTTGGGCGGTAGTGGGGTAACGAAAGGGATGGTTTCTGGCCCTTATCAGCTTGGCGAGCAACGTAACGTGCCAACCTACTTCCTTTGGTGGCAACACAAGCGGTCACTACCGAACTTGGTTAGAATAGGCCAAAGGGGGTTACCCCATGCCCAGCAACGCCGATCTTCTCAAGGACGCAATCAGGAACAAGAGGCAAGCGACATGCTATTACGATGATCTTTACGGGGAGATGTGTCCGCACGTCATCGGATGGAAGAGGGGCTCTTATCATGTACTTTCCTACCAGTTCGCTGACGAGAGTAGAGAGGTTTGCCGCCCGGAAGGGGAATGGAAGTTCCGAAGCAGGTGGCGACTATGAAGGTTGTTCTCATCTCAACGTATGAGCTTGGCCACCAGCCATTCGGTCTGGCGTCGCCAGCGGCGTGGCTTCGGGCCCGCGGCGCAGCGGTCACGTGCCTCGACCTCTCTCGTGAGGCGTTCCGTGAGGAGCCTGTCCGCGAGGCCGGCCTGGTCGCGTTCTACGTTCCGATGCACACGGCCACGCGCCTCGCCGCGCAGCTCGTTGAGCCAGTGCGACAATTGAATCCTCGGGCGCACTTGTGCTTCTACGGCCTTTACGCCCCGATCAACGAAGCCCATTTTCGTGGGCTCGGCGTGGAGACGATTTTGGGCGGGGAGTTCGAGGGGGCCCTCGTGGAATTGGTCGCACGCCTTGAGGAGGCGGTGAGCGGCGGTGGAACGGTGCCGTTTGAGCGCCCCCCTCCGATGATCTCACTTGATCGTCTCAACTTCATGGTTCCTGACCGCGCGGGCCTGCCGCCGCTGCGCCAGTATGCGCAGGTTGTGCTGCCGGGAGGCGGATACCTTGTCGCAGGCTACACGGAGGCGAGCCGCGGCTGCAAGCATCTCTGCCGTCATTGTCCGATTGTACCGGTTTATAGCGGCGTTTTCCGTGTCGTGCAGCGCGACGTGGTACTCGAAGATGTTCGCCTTCAGGTCGAAGCGGGGGCTGAGCACATCACCTTCGGCGATCCTGACTTCTTTAACGGCCCAGCGCACGCTCTGGCCATCGTCGAGGTGCTCCACCGCGAATTCCCGCGGCTCAGTTACGATGTCACCATCAAAATTGAGCACCTACTGCGCCACGCAAGGCATCTGGACAAACTGCGAAATACCGGCTGCCTGTTCGTCACGACGGCTGTCGAATCGGTGGATGACACCATCCTCGCGCGATTGGATAAGGGACACACACGCGCCGATTTCCTCTCGGTAGTGGTGCGTTTCCGCCAGCTGGGACTGGTGCTGCAGCCTACGTTCGTGCCGTTCACGCCATGGACGACGCTTGCAGGATACCGCGATCTGCTCACCGTCGTGGCGGAGCAGGATCTGGTCGAAAACATCGCGCCGATCCAGCTGGGCATCCGCCTACTCATTCCAGCCAGGTCGCGTTTGCTCGAGCTGGACTACGTGCGCCGCAATCTCGACCCNNTGCGCGGAGCCGACGCGGGACCAGTTTGTGTCGGTCGCTAGGGCTTCGAAACCGATCGCGCAGGCCGATGCCTTCTTGTGAATGCGGCGCATGGATGAACTTGCGCGAAGCTCCGTGGGCCCGCGGGATCGCCCTCGCGTTACGCCCACCCTCTGAGGTTCACTTGGACAAAACTTTGCCCCGCCCTCGTCTGCTGCTCCTGGCCAGCAAGCTCGGCTATCAGATGCGCAGCTTTGTTGAAGCTGCAAAGCGGCTGGGCGTCGATGTCACCATCGGCAGCGACCGCTGCCATCAGCTTGACGATCCTTGGTCAGATGGCGCCGTCCCGCTGCATTTCGAGCAGCCCGAGCAGGCCGCCCAGCGGCTGGCGGAGACCGTTCGCACAACACCGATCCGCGCGATCCTTGCACTCGGCGACCGCCAGACGGCAACGGCGGCGTACGCTGCGCGCATTCTCGGCCTGCGTTACAACTCGCCCGAGTCGGTGGAAAACTGCCGCAGCAAACTGCGCCAGCGCGAAGTATTGCGCGACGCGGGCCTGCCCGTGCCGGAGTTTTTCTCATTTCTATTGACGGAGCCGCTCGATACAGTTCTTCCCCAGGTGTCGTTTCCGAGCGTGCTGAAACCGTTGCGGCTGGCAGCGAGCCAGGGCGTGATCCGCGCAAACGACGCCCCAGAGTTTGCCACGGCTGTTGAGCGCATCAGGCACCTCCTAAGCTCGCCCGAGGTGCAGGCGACGCGCGAGCCGGAACTCGACCGCCTGCTCGTCGAGCGCTACATTCCCGGCGCTGAAGTCGCGCTCGAGGGCCTGCTGGAACAGGGCACATTGCGGGTCCTGGCGCTCTTCGATAAACCCGACCCGCTTGAGGGGCCGTACTTCGAGGAGTCGATCTATGTGACGCCATCGAGGCTGCCCGCGGAGATGCAGACACGCATCTTTGACTGCGCTGCCGATGCGGTGCGCGCACTCGGTCTCTCCGAGGGTCCCCTTCACGCCGAATTTCGCGTGAACGACGTCGGTCCGTGGGTTCTCGAAGTGGCGCCACGGCCCATTGGCGGGCTCTGCTCTCGCACGCTGCGGTTCGGGCCGGATCGGATATTTCTGGAGGAACTTCTCGTACGCCATGTGACGGGGCTTGCCGGGGTCGAGATGTCGCGTGAGTCGCTCGCGGCCGGTGTAATGATGATTCCGGTGCCTCGGAGCGGTGTTCTCGAGGGCGCAGAAGGCGTGGAGCGAGCGGCCATGACACCCGGCGTGGATGAGGTGCAGATCACCGCGCGGCTGCACGACTTCATTGCCGCCTGGCCCGAAGGATCGACCTACCTGGGCTTTATCTTTGCTCGCGGAGAAACGCCTGCGCAAGTCGAAGCGGCCCTGCGTCTAGCACATGACGCACTGCGGTTCACCATCACGCCACGCCTGCCGGTTGCACATCCAGTACCAGGGCAGACGTTCGGCGGATCATAGTTTGGGGAAGCAATTGTTGCGTGACATATAATGCGCTCTCTTTGCAGCAGCTCTCCGCTGCTGCACATCCTTCGGCCATGAGGTAGTCATGGACTATGCGGATCTCGGAAACAGACTACAAACGCTCTTGGGACTCCAAAGACAAGCAATAGCAATTGCTTTTCTGGATAAGGCACCCGCTGGTGTGCCCCGTGTGAAAGCTCCACGCCCTGCAAGCTGCTCCTACTGGAAGTTGGCCAGCGAAGGTGAAGTCTTCCACACGACGGCTGACGACCATCTGAATTGTACAATCGGCGCTTACACACACGGTGTCTCTCTTTCGCCTGAAAAGGCCACGGAACTGCAGTCCACGATCGGCCAATTGATTGAATTAAACTATCTTCGGAGAGAGGAAGTTCCGCGGATTCCTCACAGGACGGAGTCCTTCCAAGTGGCTGTCTATTCCCCGTTGGCGCAGTCTCCGTGTGAGCCTCAAATAGTACTGATTCGTGGCAACGCGAGGCATTTCATGCTCCTAACGGAGGCAGCTATCAGAGCTGGCATCAACCCTAACGGAATTATGCCACGGCCTACCTGTGCGTTTCTTCAGGAAACATTGCAAACAGGGCGTGCTACTCCGAGCTTTGCGTGTATCGGGAACCGTGTTTACACGGGCATGGACAACGACGAACTTTACTACGCTATCCCAGGTTTGAGAATTGCCAAAGTGGTCGCCGCACTCGAAAAAATCGTTGCTGCAAACCAAGCGCTTGAGAGCTTTCACCAGGCGCGTTGCGCCTGCGCTTAAAAGCCATGCACGGATTCTATTTCCTATTTGGAAATCAAGCATGCGTTCCGGAGGACCACTCCGGGCCGCGTAGTTCGGGGAGGTAAAAAAGACCTGAAAACGCCCGATGGGGGAAGGGCAGCGGGTGATCAGTCTTTGGCCCTCTGCGGCACGTAGCCCTCCGGCAGCTTTGCGCCTTCGCCGAAAAAGAACTGCTCCATCTGTTCTTCCATGATTTTCTGCGACTGGGGGTCAACAGGATTCAGACGGTACTCATTCATGATCATCTT
>PLEA01000662.1:4430-4641 GCA_003136335.1 Acidobacteriaceae bacterium
GTGCTGGTGTCCGAACACTTTTCGTCGGCCATGGAATGCCTCCTCTGAAAATTGGGCTGCAACTCAAGATACTGCAAGCGCCGGAGGAATTCTAGTTGGCGCGTGCATGAACCCGGGCCGGTAGCGGTCGCATTGTTATGTGTGAAGGCTCGTGCGCAAGGTTATCCGGGAACGGGAGCGTTAATTTCCGGAGGCCACCAGTTCGTCATTC
>PLEA01000322.1:0-3635 GCA_003136335.1 Acidobacteriaceae bacterium
CGATGGAGTTCGTAGTCGCATCGAACAGCCTGATTCCCGTGATGTGCGTGAGCCCGGATGAGATGCAGTGTGTGACCAAGGATCAGTACGGCAACCACACTTGCAACAATCCCAATGCCCCGTGGGCAGACGTGCAAAAGACGAATGCCGCGATGAAGACGCGATTTCGAGACGAGGCAACCACTCTGCAAATGTGCGATCAAATCATCTATCCGTCCATCCAANNAGAAGATATCGTCGTGCACCCGGCCTCCATTCCTGCGGGAAAAGCTGAGGTCGCTTCCGGGAGCGTGCCGGAGGATCGTTCGGTCATGGCGACTCCTGCGCAAGGTCCATCGCTGGCACAGTTGGCGCGGGAGATGCGACAGGCTCCGCATGGCAAAGCGCAAGCCACGCTCGACAATGCGGAAGGAAGTTCGGCGCCTCGGGGCTTCCAGTCCTTCAGTCTCCAGTATTGCGTGAACCCTACGCAGTGCTCCGAGGCGGCGATCGTGATTCCCGAGAAAGCGGAGGTGGTGTCGCGCGTCAACGGGCAGCACATCTTCAAGGCTGGGCTGAATGGGGACGCGGTGATGCTCTATGCCGGGCCCGCGGATGTGAACGCTCCTTACCGCGGCCTTACCGATCCGGACTACATTCGCATGCGGGATCTGGCGAACACGAACGGGTGGTCACGAGAGAGACCCGACAGCGTCAGCACACAAGACCTGACCATCGAAGGCAGGCGGGCGTTGATGACTCGCTTTCGCGACCAGCGGGATCAAAAGAAATGGTGGATCGGGGAACGCGTTCTGATCGAGATCCCTGGCGCACAATTTCTGCTGGGATGCGCGGCTCCGGAAGAGCACTTCGCCGACGCGGAACTTCTGTGCACCACTTTAGTGAATTCGTTGCGCTTGCCATGAGATTGTCGGCGAACACAACTCGCGCATGGATGTTGCTCACGGCGTTCGTGTCATGCGCCGGCTTGGGTGCGCTGGCACAGGACTCTGCCGAACTGGACTCTTCCGGGCAAGGCTCTTCCGGACAATCGTTGGACGACGTCGCCCGCAAGACGCGCCAGGAACGCTCGGCCACAAGCCACGTTGCCGCCCGGAAAGCGGCCACGGAAGACGACGACGGACCCGATGGTGGCGGCGTCTGGCGGATGCGCCTGTGTACGATCACGCCCTGCTACGAGCTGTCCATCACTCTTCCCAAGAATCCGAAATGGAGCCGTGCGGCGCAGGAGCCCAAGCCGGTCTTGATTCCTGTGTCAGGCCATGAGGAAGATTCAAGTCGTGCGATCCGGGTCTACGCGGGCGAGTCGACTGACGCGAAGTATTTTGTCGACGCCTTCAAGAGGAAGTTCCTGCAAGGATGGTTCGCGCGCCCCGAATACTTTGGCCAATCGGCACAACTTTTGCGCGATGAGCATGTTCCGCTCGACTTTTCTACGGGGACGATTACTCACTTCACCATTACCACCGCTGTGCTCAAATATCGCGGCTTGAGCGGAGTGGCCGTTAAAGCCACGCGGAAGCTGTGGACCTGCTTCATCGCGTCGAGCGTTTTCCGGAATTCTTTTTCCCCGCTGCCGGGTCCCATGTAGCTCGCCGCCCAGGCCACAATGGCCACGCCCATGGCCAAACGGACCACCACCCAAAACCAGTACCGATTGCCCATGATCGATCTGCCCCGAGTAAACCTGTGGGGTTAGGTTAATCGGCGTATCGAGCAGCAGAAAGTTACCGATGTACTGCATCGAATGCCCGGTGTTGCCCGTTATTAGCCGTGTTTCCTGGAATGCCCACGTAGCGACAGCCGCCTCGGCAGTCCCGCCTGAGCCTGCCCTGAGCGAGCGCAGCGAGTCGAAGGGGCGAAGCCCGGCGGCAACAAACAAATGCGATTACGAGACCACAACCCCCGCATAACCCACAACCATCTCGCGGTCGCCAGAAATATCCCCTGAGGTCGCATATTTCACCAGTTCCGCCGACTGCGCGCCCAGCTGTCGAGCCGCCGTCAGCATCGCCACCGCCGGCCCGAACCCGCACATGCTGATGTTCTGTTGTGTAACCACGTCGAAAAGCCCACGCGGATCCAAGGTGAGAATTCGTTCCAGAGCCCGATGATCCTTTCCCCGCGTCACCGCGTCCGACTCGTAGTGATTCATGTCGCTCGAAGCGACGATCAGCACGCGATCGTTCTGCGCCGCGATGATATCCGCCATGGCCTTGCCGAGTTGCTCCAGTATTTCGAATTGTCCGGTCCCCAGCGCGATGGGCACGAACTTGAGCTGCGGCTGACGCAGCAATAGAAACGGAAGCTCGACTTCGGCAGCATGCTCGGCGCGATGCGCCGCCGAGTCCTCTTGCAGTGCAGGGAAGCTCCGCTTCATAGCTCCGGCGAGTTCAGCATCGATGGCAACCTCGCCCAACGGCGTTTGCCACGCGCCTTCACTCATGATGGCCAGCGCGCGACCCATCCCGGTATGGTTCGGACACAGGACGATGCAGCGCCTGGGCACTTCCACTCGCGCAAATACCGCGCCCGCCACATGCCCGGAATACATGTATCCCGCATGCGGCGCGATGCAGCCCAACGCTCGGAGCGGAGCTTGATTCGTGGAACTTGCTTGCGATAGATAGGCGCGCGCTTCGGCGCGCAGATCGTCAGGATCGCCAGGATAGAAACGCCCTGCAACTGCAGCCTGACGCAGGATGGTAGTAGCCATGCCCACTCCTTGCTTTGTTGCCCACAGCGGGCCGATAGCGGAATGTTATGACTTAGTCTCCGCCTTGCGCAAGGCGCGGAAGATCGCCGCACTTTCTTCCAGGCTAAGAGTCTCAGCCCGCGCCGTAGGTTTCACCTTGGCCTCAGCTAGAGCACGCTTCAACACCGGCCCCTCATACTTCGTCTTGAGGTTGTTCCACAGAGTCTTGCGCTTTTGCCCAAACGAGAGTCGCAGAAAATCGATGAACCCGTCGCCTGACACTCCCAGTTTTTCCTGCCGCGGGTCAATGGTTAAACGCAGCACCGTCGAATACACCTTCGGCGGAGGCACAAACGCCCCCGGCGGCAGGGTGAACAGCTTTTCCACGCGAGCATACAGCTGCGCCGTGGCCGAGAGCATTCCGTAATCGCGGCCGCCCGGCTCCGCCGCGATCCGATCTGCAACCTCACGCTGCACCATGATCACAATGCTGTCGAAGTACTTGGCAAACTCGAACAGCCGCAGCAAAATGTCGGACGTAATGTAATAAGGAAGATTGCCCACCACCTTTACCGGCTCAGGCTTCAGTTCTATGCCGGGTTGGCTGAGTCCGGGTTTCGGTCCGAACAGAGAATCGAAGTCGATCGCCAGAACATCGGCCTCAATGATCTCCGCGTTCCGCGCCATCCCGAATTTCAGCCGAAGTTGCGCCGCCAGAACACGATCGAGTTCCACCGCGATCAAACGCCGCGCCCGCTTAGCCAGCAACGATGTCAGAATGCCGCGCCCCGGGCCGATTTCCAGCACCGTGCTCTGCGACACGTCCCCCAAAGTGTCGACGACGCGGGCCGCGAACTCGTCGCTGACCAGAAAATGCTGTCCCAATCTAGGTTTGGTTTGCGGACGGCGGGTAGAGGCGACCTTTGGCACGTTGACCCTC
>PLEA01000322.1:3650-3933 GCA_003136335.1 Acidobacteriaceae bacterium
ATCGCCAGACCAAGCTCTCCGAACCCGCGACGGTGGTTCGCAGCGTCACCATTCCCTTCGACGACCAGTACCGCTTTGCCTCGGTCGTCAGCGGCGGCAGTCAGGGTGGAGTGCGCTTCCACTTCGTTGAATATCCGCCATACTACGACCGCGAGGCCCTCTACGGCACGCCAGCGGGTGACTATCCGGACAACGCCGAGCGCTTCGCCTTATTCTCCCGCACCGTGTTGGAAGCTTCAAAGATTCTTGGCGTCCCGCATATTTTTCACTGTCACGACTGGCA
>PLEA01000694.1 GCA_003136335.1 Acidobacteriaceae bacterium
TCCGGGAGCATTATACGCGGGAGAAGCTTTGAGCCGGAGACAGAAATATAGACACAACCAACAGGATTCAGACTCAGGAGACAGACTGCCGGCAGCGACAAAAAAACGAGAGGACGCCGCACGCGTCCTGTCGCAAGAGTTTGGCTGCACTTTACTATTTTGATACTTGCAGATTGTTGGTCACCGAGAAAATGCCGGGAACCCCATTGGCGCGGAGCCCGGCGAGATTCTTATCGCCGTCGCTGTCCACAACGCCTTCCAGGGTCACGTGGCCATTCTTGACAATAATTCGGATGGGCTTCTGCACGCCGAGTTCGTACCTCTGCAGCGCCGGATACTGGTATATCGCGCGGAACAGCTCCACTCGAATGCGGTCGTCCATGGAGGACGGAGGAAGAACCTCGATCTGATTATCGACCTTCTCGACACCTTCAATATGCTTCACAGCGTTCTCGGCGTCGGACTTCAGGCTAGGCCGAACGACTTGACCGAGCAAGGTGACGTTGGCGCCGTCCACCTTAAAGGCTATGTAGTCGAAGACGCCGAAGTAAGGCAGCATCAGCAATTCATGTCGGACCTCTTTGACAACCCGCTCCTGGGACTTGGAGGAGGGTTGAGCGCGTTGAGCGTCCTGGGCCGTGCCTAGCGCGATAAGAGCAAGCAAACTCGCGAACAAAATCAGCAGCCTATGTTTCATGGTGCGCTCCCTCCCTCGAACGAATTTCCAGGCGACGGAGGCAAGTCTACTCCCGAAGAGGGTCGCTTGACGATACGGGGGATGCAGTATTGGCACTCGATTTCCGCGTTACGACAACCAAAAGAAGGCGACCACAGAGGGCCCAGAGATCACAGAGGATTTGCAGAAGGTTTCCAGTCCTTACTCTGCGGCTCCGTGAGCGCTAGTTTCAAGTCTTGGCCACGGTCCAGCAAGCGAATGTCGGCGCAATTGTTCAATACCCAGTCGGCGCCGGCTTCGCGCAACGCAGCTTCCTGCACCGTGGTTTTGAAGGCAATGACTTTCGCCCCAGCGGCTTTGCCCGCGCGGACTCCGGCAGGCACATCTTCGAGCACAATACATTCCGCCGCGGAAAATCCGAGAACGGCAGCGCCCTTCAGATAGGGCTCGGGATGCGGCTTACCGTGGGTGATGTCGTTGGAGGTGATCAGTTTTTTCGGCAGAGGCAGGCCGGCAGCCTGGATGCGGACCTCGGCAAGGGGACGCGTACACGACGTAACGATGGTCCAGCGGCCCTCGGGAAGGCTGGCCAGCAAATCGAGCGCGCCGGGCAGAGGCACAACGCCTTCAAGGTCTTCGATTTCGCGGCGCTCGACTTCGCGGTTCTCAACTTCATGATTGGCGTTCGGGAGATATTCGCGCACCGTGGTGAGGCTGGGCCGTCCATGGGCCCGAGCCACGACTTCTTCCGGGTTGAACCCGTGCTCGATGGCCCAGCTCCGCCACACGCGCGCGACCGCGGGTGTGGAGTCGATGAGGACTCCGTCCATGTCGAAGAGCAGAGCAGCGCAGTAAATTTCAATCATAGTACGCGTTCCGCCATCTCGGCGTCGCTTAGAGCTTCTGTGCTGACAGATACCATCGACTGCGCCGGTGCCATGGAACGGTTCGCAGTGGGTTCCGTCGGGATGGTTTGTGCCGCGCCGGCATGGACCAACGTAACGATCAGACAACAAACCGCAGCTCCGGACAGAAGTATACTTTTCATGGTCATCTGGCAGCGATTGTAAATCAGGGGGGAACTCAATCTGGACGGCGGTTGCAAGTTCCAACATGGGTGATGCAGATCACCTGATTTCGTATCCGCCGTCACCTCATTGCTGCTGGAGCTGACATCTGTTGAGCTGCGGCGCCGAGGAGTGCACCATGCTGTCCAAGTGCGCGAATCCCGAGTGTTCCGAGATATTCCGATACCTGCACGAGGGAAAGATCTTCTACCTCGCTCCGACTCCCGATGTACAGATTGCGATGGGAATGCTACATCCGGCGCTGTATCAGCGATTCTGGCTGTGCGCCCGATGCGCAAGAGAAATGACAGTAACTTGGGGTGGAACGCAGGCGAAGGTGGTACGCCTGTCTGTCCCAGAGGCGCCACTCCCGCCGTCTGTACCAAAGGATGAAATCGGAAGAAGACGATCGCGAGCCCGCGCCGCATCTGCCGGACGTGAAGACGGCTGAAGGAAGTGCGTTGCCGCGTGTTCACTGTTGCGGAATACAGGAACAGGCGTCGCCGGGCCAGTGGGTCACTCGGCAGCGTTCGTAACTGCCTCACTGCATTCGGTCGGACAGCCGAGGCGGCTGTCCCTACGTGTCAGGACTGAACGATCTTTTCCAGCGCTGGCCGGTTGCGGATCACCAGAGTCGACCCTTTGAGATGAAGGAACTGTTTCTTCTTGAATTCAGAAAACAGGCGGCTGACAGTTTCGCGGGTGGTCCCAATCATCTCCGCAATTTCCTCATGGGTGAGCGTGAGCTTGACCTGCGAAGAACCGTCCGTCTGCGGCGTCTCGGTCGACCATGACAGCAGAAGCTTGGCGAATTTTTCCGACGGCGAGCTGCTGAGACCGAGAGTCCGAATCTCCTCGTACGCGGTGTAGTAGTTGCGGCTCAGCTGTTCGGCGACGCGCAAGGCGACGTCTCCGTTGTCCTTGAAAAATTGCAGCAAGGAGTCGCGGGGAATGAAATTGGCCTGGCCAGGTTCCATCATCTCGGCGGTAACTTCATACGGATGGTTGGAAACGACCGCATTGAGGCCGAGAACATCTCCGGACTCGGAGAGTTTGGTGATGATGGTTTTGCCTCCCCGGGAAGAGGTGGAAAGTTTTGCCTTCCCGGCACAGAGCACAAACACGCCACGGGGTTGCTGCCCTTCGATAAAGAGCATCGCTCCCTTGGGATAGACGGCGGTGGATTTTATTTCGTTGAGGCGTTGCACTGCGAGGACGGAAAGATTACAGAAAAGGTGTTCTTCCCTCACCGGACACGTGAGGCAATTGTCAAGAATATTTAGGCCATAAGGGGCGCGCACAGAGTACCATCCTATGAACTTATTCTAGCACCGCGGTTGTGCTGGTGATCAACATCACGGGTCCTGGTGACCGGGAACATACCACAATCACCCACAAGCGCCGGGAGCTGTACCATCATCGGTGAGGTGCGTTCGGAGTCGTTGATTCCGGCTCTGAAGGTATGAAAAAATGTCTGCATCCGCGTTAGCGGGAGAAAATGCAATGAGCCCGGGCTCAAGCCCCTCGGAGCGATTGCCGCGCCCCACCATCCGGTCGTATCCCATGCAGTATGTGTGGGAGTGGCGCTTGAAAGATGGCACTCCGGTCACGATCCGGCCAATTCGTCCGGAAGATGAGCCGCTCATGGTGCAATTTCACACTACCCTCTCTGAGCGCAGCGTGTATCTGCGATATTTCTGTTCCTTGAGTTTGCGCACGCGAGTGGAGCATGAGCGACTGGTGCGCATCTGCTTTGGCAGCTACGACCGCGGATTTGCGCTAGTGGCAGATCGCACGAATCCCGAGACCGGGAAACACGACGTATATTAGGAGTGGGCCGGTTCAGCGCCATCAATCGCGCGGAAGCCGAGGCGGCCGTGCTGGTTTCCGATCGATGGCACGGACTGGACCTGGGAACAGAACTGCTGGCCAGTGTGTCGCGCGTGGCCCGCGCAGAAAAGTTCCAGAGACTCTCCGGAGAAATTTTGCGGGACAATCTAGTCACGCAGGCCATCTTCAAGAAGGTAGGATTCAAGCTGCGAGCGATGGACGATCCATCGTCGGTCTCGGCCCTGCTGGAGCTCTAGTGTAAGGTTCCAGGGGCGCATTCGCCGGAATCGTCGCGTTTCTTTGCGCCCTCCGCGAAGCCTTAGCGACCGCCGCGGGTTATAAGCTTTTTCCCCTGACGAATTCATTTAGCCAATCGCCACCGGCTTGGTGATTTCGAGTTGCGGCTCGAACTTCAAGTTGGTCCCCAGCGCCCGCGAAACCAGGCATAACTTCTCCGCACGTTTGAGCAGGTCAAGCGCCCGATCCCGTTCCTCCGCAGACGCGATCTTGAGATTCGGACGGACCACGATCTGCGTAAAACTGTACCCAGAGTCGGCCTTACGCACCGTGCCCATGGCTTCCACCTGCAGGTCGGTAAAGTCGAATTGAGCATTGCCCGCGATGGCCCGCAAGGTCGTGGTATAGCAACTGGCGACGGCCGCGAGCAAAAGTTCTTCAGGCGTCCAGCGGCCTTCCAGGCCGCCAAATTCAGTGGGTGCTGTGAAATGAATCGCATTGGGCGCGGAATCCGATTTGGCCAAACCGCTGCGGCCGGACGTCCACCAGGCTGCTACTCGATATGCATGATCTTCGCTCATGGTCTTCACATCTCCTCGTAAGAAACCTCTGGGGATCGATCTCGTGGAAGGTAAATCGGCCTCACACCCATACGCTCTCACGCAGCGGCCGTCGAGGCCACCCCTCGGTTTGGCGAGAGACTACGCTCCTGCTCGATCTTCGTAATCTGTGCGCTAAGCCAGCCGGCAAGCGCCTGTTCCATGTCGGCCTGAGTTCCGGTGCGATAGAAGTCCTCGATCGATTGGCCTTGCTCCGTGAGCTCAATGAAACGGCAGGGCACGGCCTCAGCACGACGGCCTTTGGGGACATACTGCTCCAGCAGGCAACTCTCGCAAGGATGCGGCCGCGCCCGGTCGCAGAAATTGGGGCAAATGGGGGAATCCTCAAAAATGGCGGGCGCTCGCCACGGCGCGCGCGGAGAGCGTCCATAGCCTCCGTCTTGCAGGAAGTGCAGTTCGAACCGGAGAATGTCGAGGATGTCGCGATGGTCTTGAGCCATAAAGCACCTCAATAGAACTCTAGGATGCCAGAGGCGGACTGGAAACACCGTGCACCGGGTCACTAGTAATAGTGATTGCCGTCACACCGGGATGGCAACGTTTCCGAAGCCGTCGACTCAGCCTTCCTAGTCGCAGACTTGCGTCAGCTCCACGTCACCTGCAGCCGACGCGGCGAAAGGCCGGAACATTCAGGCTCTGACGGTCTCCCGTAATGCCTTGAGATGAGTCCGTCCCGTAGCGGGAACGCCAGCTCCGAACGAGCCTACTGGCGAACTTGACAGAGTTGCCATGTGGGGAAATCCTAGGTGCTGCGGGCCTTTGTCGCAGGACGGGGTCGCGCGCTCCCTCGTGACAACCATCACAATCACCGGTAAAAACGCCCGTGATCACTGTCACAGGGCCCCGTGACCTCCTTACATTAGGTCCACTCTGGCGCGCATGTGATCCTACGGCTGCGATTGAGTTCTCCGGATGCGGGACGAAAGCACAATTCAGTAAACGGGTTTTCCGAACTGTGGCACGTCAGACGACCGGCCCCTCTCGCTCTGTGATATCTTGCGGGAGACCTTCCCCAGGAGGAAGCAAACAATGAAACACCTCTCTTTTCGAATGGGCCTGGTAACCCTGCTGGCTTGCGGAGTAATCGCGGTATGCTCTTCATCGGCAGTGGCACAGGACGCGGCCGCAACCTACAAAGCGAAATGCGCCATGTGCCATGGCCCCGACGGCAAGGGCTCGTCCATGGGAGTAAAGATGGGCGCCCATGACTTCACCTCTGCCGATGTACAGGGGCAAACCGATTTGCAGTTGACCGCGATCATCACCAAGGGCAAAGGCAAAATGCCGGCCTATGACGGCAAACTGAAAGACACGGAGATCAAGGACCTGGTCGCCTACATTCGTGGTCTTGCCAAGAAGTAGCAAGGGAACTAACAAATAACGAAAGGCGGCCGCAATGCCGCCGCTCGGAGATTGTTCAATTCTGAAGAAACAGCAGGTGAGAGCATGTCCACGCGAACAGCACGGAATATTTTTGCGTGTGGAGTAGGCCTCACCAGGTACTCTTCGACCCAGACGTTTATCCCTGCACTGCGCCTGGTGGGACGGGAAAATGACGTGCACCACTATCAGGACGAGCATGGACTCGATAGCACACTGATCTCTGAAACGATCGCAAAAACAACCGACGAGTTAAGCGCGGGCGAAGTCGCTCCCTAACAGGAAGAAGAACCCGCGGTCCCAGGAACTCAAACATGGACACTGAGAAAACTCACCCGCCTCAGCCAGAGCCCCGGCACCGCTTGCGCATGCTGCTGCGCAATCCCATCAGCCTCGCGGGCGTGGCGCTGGGAATCGTCAGTCTGGCCAACATTTTCCTTTTTGTCCTGCTCGATCTCATCGCCTCCCGGCCAAGCCCTTACATCGGGATACTGGCCTATATGGTGTCGCCGGCCTTCTTCGTTTTCAGCTTGCTGATGATGTTGGTCGGTGTGCTCATCGAGCGGCGGAAGAAAGTCGTTTCGACGCAGTTCTATCCCCGCATCGACCTGAACGATCGCGCCCAGCGCAGTGCTGTCATCTCCTTCCTGACTTTCCTGCTGGTATTCGTCTCGGTGAGCGCCGCAGGCAGCTACAAAGCTTACGAGTACACCGATTCAGTTCAGTTCTGCGGTCAGTTGTGCCATACCGTGATGAACCCCGAGTTCACCGCCTACCGGGTCTCTCCGCACGCGCGCGTCGCCTGCGTCGATTGCCATGTCGGTTCAGGAGCAACCTGGTATGTGAAATCGAAGCTGTCCGGGGCACGGCAGGTCTATGCCGCGACTTTCAATACCTTCCCCCGGCCCATTCCGACGCCGGTGCACAACTTGCGCCCGGCACAGGACACTTGCGAACAGTGCCACTGGCCAAAGAAGTTTTATGGCGGTCAACTGAAGGTCTTCACCCACTACGCCAACGACGAAAAGAACACCCTGCGCCAGATCCGGATGATCATTAAAACCGGCGGTGGAGATCCGGCAACCGGCGCCCCCGAAGGCATTCACTGGCACATGAACATCGGCAACAAGATCGACTATGTGGCGGCCGACGAGAAGCGTCAGATCGTTCCCTACATTCACGTCGAAGATCTGCAAGGACGTGTCACTGAGTACTACGCCAAAGACTCGACGCTCAGCAAAGATCAAATTGCCAAGGCCCCGCGCCACCACATGGACTGCGTCGACTGCCACAACCGTCCCACTCACATCTACGTTCCGCCAGACCAATCGGTTGATCAGTCTTTGCTGGCACGCCGGCTCGACGTTGCGCTCCCCTTCATCAAGCAAGAAGCCGTGACGGTTCTTACGGGCACCTACGCCACCACCGACCAAGCCACGCATGCGATTGCCAGCGGCATTCTTGGTTTCTACGAAGGCAAATATCCGGACGTCGCCAAGACCAAGCAGCTGGAGATTCGCGACGCCGTGGCCGAGATCCAGGAGATTTTCCGCCGCACCACCTTCCCCGAGATGAAGTTGAATTGGCAGACTCACCCCAACGACCTGGGACACTACTACTTCAACGGCTGCTTCCGCTGCCACGATGGCCAGCACGTCAGCGCCGACGGCAAGGTCATCAGCAAAGACTGCAACCAGTGCCACACGCTCATGTCGGAGACCGAAGGAACGACGAGCGTAGCCGCCGCGGCGTCGCAAACCTTCAAGCATCCAGTCGATTTAGGAGATCTAACCCAGGTAACCTGCGCGGACTGCCATACCGGAGGCGTAGGCCCGTAACTCAATGATTGATAATTAAGAGAAGCGGGGTGCCCCATCCTAGCCGCGTTCTTTGCGGCTAGAGCCTGCCCTGAGCCGTGGACCGT
>PLEA01000552.1 GCA_003136335.1 Acidobacteriaceae bacterium
TCGTTGACACTACGAACATCTTCGTAGTATGTTCCTTCCCATGAAGCAGCCGCCGCACAAACCTACCGCCTCGGAGCTCGAAATTCTCCGCGTGCTCTGGAATCGTGGGCCCTCCACAGTTCGCGAAGTTCACGATTCCCTCAGCGAGAAAAAAGACCTCGGCTACACCACCGTGCTGAAGCTCCTTCAAATCATGACCACAAAAGGCACGGTGCGCCGAAACGAAACCCAGAGGGCGCACGTCTATGAAGCATGCCTGCCGGCGGAGCAAACCAAGCAGCAACTTGCCGGGGACATGCTGCAAAGAGTTTTCGAAGGTTCTGCGAGCCAGCTCATGATGCATGCGCTGGCTGGGCGCAAGTCCTCGCCAGAAGAGATTAGCGAACTGCGCCGTTTGCTGGATGCACATGAAAGAGGTCGGCGATGACGACTTTGATGAATTTTGTTTCCCCCAGCGCGATGCAATCTCTGGGATGGGCTCTGTTGCATTTCCTCTGGCAGGGGACTGCTCTCGCCGCTCTGGCCGCAGCTGCGATGGTATTGTGCCGTCGCGCCTCGGCGCGCTATCTGGTGGGCGTTGGTGCGCTGGTAATGATGTTGCTGGCTCCGTTGGCGACTTTCTTCTTCTATTCGCAACAGCATTCTGGTGTGACAGAAATCGCGAGCAGGCCATTGCCAAGAGCCGCTGTAGCGTGGCCCACAACGAAGAGCAAAACTGTGGCGAGCGGCTCGCTTCAAGTTTCCTCAACCAAAATCACGCTGGATGCACTTCCGTGGCTGGTCGAGGCTTGGCTTCTCGGCGTGGCCTTCTTCAGCCTCCGCTCCGCAGGGGGATTTCTGCTACTGGAGCGCGAGCGCCGCAGACGGTCGACGGTTGTGGAAGATCGAGTACTCGAGATTTGCTACAGGCTGCAAGACCGGTTCGGTCTCGATCGCGCGATTGCTTACTGCGAATGCAAGTGGCTGCAGGCGCCTGCCGTGATCGGATGGTTTCGCCCGGTCGTGTTCTTGCCGGTGACCGCTCTCACGGGCCTTTCTGAAGAACAACTTGAGGCGGTGATCGCCCACGAACTGGCGCACATCCAGCGCTTCGATCCCTTTGTGAATGTGTTCCAGGTTTGCGTGGAGACGTTGCTCTTCTACCATCCTGCGATCTGGTGGCTGAATAAAAAGATTCGAGCCGAACGCGAGCACTGCTGCGATGACATGGCAGTGGCGCTCTGCGGCAACGCCGTCGAATATGCGCGTGCGCTCACGCTGATGGAAGAGTGGCGCAGCGCGCCTGCGTTTGCGATGGCCGCGAACCGCGGTCCGCTCAGCGAGCGCATTGTTCGCGTTCTGGGCTTGAAGACGCTGGGCGCGGGAATGCGCAGCATTGGTCTGACGGGCAGCGTCCTCTGCCTCACCGCGGCGCTCGTCGCGGGGAATGCTCTGCTGGGAATGGCGCATCCACGGCAGGTTCAAGCGGCACAGGATTCGCCAGCGACGCCCAAGCCCGCATCTGAAGCCTCGCAAGAGCCCGCTGCAAACACCGCTGCAACTCCAAAGCCTTCGCCGGTTCAACCGCGACGCAGCGAGCCGGGAACGGTTAGTTCCTCGTCCCCTTCCTCGGCATCTTCCTACATCGACGCCATGAAGGCCGCGGGACTCGGTGATCTTACCGTGGATCAGCTGATCGCCATGAAGATCCAGGACATCACGCCGGAATATGTCCGGGAAATGCATGAGCAAGGCTTGCATCCTGACGCGAACAACTTGATTGCGATGCGCGTGCAGGGCATCACTCCCGAGTATGTTCGCGGACTATTTTCGTCCGGCCTCAAGCCCGATCAGAACCAACTCATTGCGCTTAAGGTTCAAGGCGCAGACAGCGAGTATTACCGCGGACTCAAAGAAGCCGGCATTCAGCCCGACGTGAACACTCTCATCGGACTGAAGGTGCAGGGCGTAACTCCCGAATACGTTCGTGGACTCCGCGCCGCGGGCCTGACGGTGACTGCAGACCAGGTGATCGCCCTGAAAGTGCAGGACGTCTCTCCGGAATATCTGAAGGGGTTGCACGAGCAGGGAATTGATCCGCGAGCCGACGATGCCATCGCCATGCGGGTTCAGGACGTTACGCCAGAATACGTTCGCGGGATTCGGGCTCTCGGCCTAAAGCCATCTGCAAACGAACTCATCGCCATGCGCGTGCAAGACGTTACGCCGGAATACATCAAGGCCCTGCAATCTGCGGGATACAAATTCAACATCAATGACATCATCAGCGCCAAGGTGCAGGATGTGACGCCTGAGTTCATCGAGCGCGCCCAGAAGCATGGGTTCAAGGACCTGACGCTGCAGAAGCTGATCCATCTGCGGCAATTGGGAATTCTGGACTCGAAGGCCGATATTTAAAACTCACGTGGCGACAGCCGCCTCGGCTGTCCAAGCCTGGGCGAAGCCCGGCGCTAGCAGTGGAATCTTCAATAGGAGAACAGTTATGAGAATGCGTCGAACCCTCGCGTACCTAGTGTTCGCGTCCTGCGTTCTTTTGTTCGCGGTGAAGAATCGAGCGGCGGAAAATCGCAGCGGCGACTGGACCATCCGCAAATCCGAAGATGCGGGCAAGGTTGAGTTCTCACTGATCGAACATCATCATGGCGGGACGTCAAGCCACGAGTCTGACTGGCCCGCGAGTTCGTTCCAAGGCGTGGACTTTTCGAAAGCCGGACGTCAGGATGTGCATTTCACCATCGCGCGCGACGCGGGCAAGATCGAGTGCGAAGGATTTCTCAACAACGGGGAAGGCGCAGGCATTTTCCATTTCCAGCCAGACGCGAATTATCCGCGCGAGATGCAGTCGCTTGGCTTCTCCATCGACGACGAGAAGCAGTTCAGCATGGCGGTGATGGATGTCGGTCTCGAATTCGCGCGGCAAATGAAGAGCGAGCATCTCAGCGATCTCGATGCCGACAAGCTGATCGCCTTCCGCATCTTTCGTGTGGACTCGGCGTTCATTGAGGCGCTGCGGGCGGAGGGATTGAAGATTTCGGACGCTGACAAGCTGGTTGCCTTCCGCATTCACGGCGTGAGTCCAGAGATGGTGCGCAGTCTTCATCAGGCTGGCTATGCACCGAACGAAGATATGCTGATCGCGATGAGAATCCACGGAGCGACTCCGGAATGGATGGCTGAACTCAAGCAGCGCGGTTACGATCACGTCGATCTGGAGAAGCTGATCGCGTTTCGCATTCACGGAGTTTCGCCCGAGTTTATTCAAAAGCTGCAAGGGCTGGGATATTCGCATCCCGATCCGGACGAGCTGATCGCCATGCGCATCCACAATGTGACACCGGAATACATCAGCGACATGCGCGCGCGGGGAATTCACGACCTCAGCATCGATCAACTGGTGAGCATGAAGATTCACGGCATCGACTGATTCTGGAGACCGCAAGAAAAGGCCGCGCTCTCGCGCGGCTTTTCTTTTAACCGCTGACGAGGGAATCTATATCTAAATTGTTTTGATACCGTTCCGCTAAAATATTTGTTTCTATGAACTTGGCGCGATTGGGCATGGCGGGCATATGGGCAAAATATTGAGCCGCAAGGATTTAGAGCTAAAATATTACGGAATAAGGACTTAGCTTCGGAACTGAGGACTGAGAGCCGCTAATGGTCTGGCCGAGTGCTAACTTTTTGGGAGAGCCTTCGCGCATAGGTCGATCTTGCTCGTGCCGTATTTCTCAGTAAAGGTTGTTCGTCACATGAAATTGGATTCTGGCTGTGGACGGCTGTGGAAGAGTGCCGACTTTGAAATCTACGCTTCAGGCAGAAGCGCAACCCACCCTTTGCAACAAACGCAAAGGATGGGCTACACGCCGCCAGGGCAGCGTCAAGCACCATTGTCCCGCAGTCCCGCAAAGAGAATTAGTGAGAAAAAGCTATAGTTTCATCACTTTTTACTTTTATGTACTTTCGCTCGAGTACCCGCAGGCGCTTTCCTCTTCAATTTGATCTGATTGTAATCAACGGCNNGGGCTTCCCATCCACTTCCATTCCTCGATTATGTCCCGGTCGGCCTCAAGGATGGTCTTGCGGATGCTGGCGAGCGTTTTGCCACGCCAGTCTGTGAGTTTTGAGATCAGTTGGTCGATTAATGCAGAGGCAGATTCCACCGGGACGGGCCTTTTCATGTACACCTCCAACTCTCGCACCTAATTTAGCCGCGCTCAGCGTAACCTGTAACCTCCGCAAGTGGAAGCCTCTTCTGCTTCGATAGCAATTCTGAAAGATGGTGGCCACCGGCGACGGGTGGCCCACTCAAGCCCGATTTTGGCTTGAGTGGGCCAGTCACACGTCACGGACTTAGTCAGACTGACAAACTTCACTATTCTCCATGCCATGGGGACTGACGCGGTTTCACCACAGTGGCCAAAGTCATTTCGTCACATTCTGCTGTTACCATCGCCGTCGCTTGTTTACAACAGACGCAAGCTGCCGAATCTTCGAGTCAGCCTTGGAGCGAGTGCGCCGCAGTTACAGACTCTACGTTTACGGATACGTAGTCATGCCGGAGCATGTCCACCTCCTGCTCAGCGAACCGCAACGGGATACGCTGGCCGATGCGCTGAAGTCGTTGAAGCAAGGAGTATCGCGGCGCTTGATTGGCGATGCCGAGCATTTCTGGCAAAAGCGGTACGACGATTTCAACATTCGAAATTATCCGCAGTTTGTGGAGAAGCTGCGCTATATTCACCGCAATCCGGTGAAGCAAGGGTTATGCGATCGTCCAGAGGACTGGGAGCGGAGCAGTTTTCGCCACTACGCAGCCGGCTGTGAGGGACGGGTTGAGATCGGGTCGGAATGGACGGCCCGAAAACGCGAACGAGCGGCGGGAAGACTTTGTCCAGCGGTAGAACTGCCCCACCCAAGCCAAAATCGGGCTTGAATGGGCCACCCCGCCGGGCCTGAGCGAGCGGGCCACCCGTCGCTGACAAATTTACGGTGTAAAGTAGCTAGCAGCACACGAACCCAGACGAAAAGCGAGAGTTGAAGATTGATAGCCTTCTGGCTGTTATTCTCACGCTCGCCCCGTTCGGATACGAAAACCTTAATTTTCCTCACAGTAAGGCGGTCGGTCTCGTCAGTTGGGCGGTCTGCCTCCCTCTTGGCTTCCGAATCATCTGGATTATCTGGACAGTTTTTGCAAACGCGACGAGCGTAACGTTTAAAGACGCCTCAGCATTTACTTGGTGGAGGCGGCAGGTCATCAAGTACGACATTGCAGGAATGCACGCGTATTTCAAGAGGCTCGAAATACCTGTCCCGGCCAGAATCCTACCGGTAACAGTGCACGAGGAGAATCAGGCGATTTTCAGTCCCCCGCACGTATATCGCGGAGAATTAAAGGCTCCGCGTTTACAGGTAGCGAACCGAAAGGTCGTCACGCACTAAGCGGTTCACAATTGGGAATACCCACCCTTTGCAAAGAACGCAAAGGATGGGCCACCCCGGCGGTTGCCACGTCTCACCTTTCTTCGTTTAAGGCAAGACGATGATTTCTCCGACCATTCCCAATTGGTCGTGCAGCACGCACTTGTACTGGTAAACGCCGGGCTGCGTGAAGGTCGCGCGGAAGCGGGTTGCGCTCAACGGGGCCTGTGCCAGGCCAATACGATCTTGCGGCGACTCGGTAATAAATCCGGAGTGTACAACGTCAGAGGGGGAACTGAGGAACGCGTGGCGGGCACCGTCCGCATCCGTGGTGACGTTGGCAGAGGGCGGAATCTGGTTCAGTGGGTCGGGCTCGGGGCCAAAGGTGATGGTGTGGCTCGTCACCGCTTCCGCAGTGGTCCACTCCACTGTCTCGCCGACATGGATGACTTTCGTCGCATCCATGAAGCGCATGACTGAGGCGGTTTGAGTTCCCCCGGTATTGCCAATAATGTGCCCCACCCCGGCGGTCACAGCGTTCGATCCATGGTGGTTGTGCTCGGATGGCATCTCGTGAGAAAGCAGTTGGGCGCTTTGCCGTTCCGCCTGTTCGTCATAAAAGTCCTGATCGTGGGGCAAGGGGGTTAACAGCGTCAGCACATGGATGGTGGCCGTCATATTGGGGTGAGCCAGGCAAACCAGCTTGAAATTGCCAGTCAGGGGAAACACTACCGTATAGGTCGTCCCATCGTCTCTTGTCAGGATCCCGCTGTTCACACACGCGCTGCCGTCATAGACGGAGAAATCGGGCGTTCTACCGTCTGGCGGCGCCGCGCCTGGGCATCCCGCGAGACGGGAAGGGCGCACCTGGCCCGGTTTCAAAAAAGTGACCGTGTGGACTTCGTTGACGGGGAATGCCCAGGTGATGCTGTCGCCGGAGTGAATCCAGATTTCGTTGGGCAAGAAGGCAAGTGCCTGATGTGCTCGGTTGCCGTTCTGCGCGCCGACCTGCAGTTGCCAAGTATCAGCCAGCGCAGAAAGCGGAACAAGGATAGCGATCAACAAAGCGGAACGGCGGAGAGTGGACCGAAGATTGAACGGGAACAGGTTCGTCATAGTTCCTCCACAACAAGTTTTCGCAAACGAGGATTAGCGAAACCCGCGCCTTGGTCAATACCACGGAGGTGAAACGTAGGCGACAGCCAAACTTGTTGATGGGCAGGGCTTTCGGGGCTGTGGTGACATGCCTGCGAGGTCTTTACAGACGGGATATACTTCGCCTGACAAGGAGTCCCTAAGCAGTGGCGAACCCAGTCCGGCCAAGAGTCGTACGCTTTGGCGTCTATGAGTTCGAATCGCATGCCAAGGAATTGCGCAAGGAAGGAATGCGCGTGCGTTTGGAGGGACAGCCGGTCGCTATTTTGCAAATGCTGCTCGATCGGCCGGGCGAGCTGGTCACGCGCGAGGCGCTCCAGAAAGAGCTTTGGCCGGCTGATACTTTTGTCGATTTCGAACACAGCCTGAACGCGGCAGTCAAACGGCTGCGGGCGGCGTTGAACGACTCCGCCAACCATCCGCACTACATTGAGACGCTGGCCCGTCGAGGCTACCGGTTCATTGCGCCGGTGAACGGCGCCAACGCTAAGGGTGAAAGTGATGCGCCCATGGCGATCCTGGCGGCTGCGCAAACGCCAGCAGGTTCCCATGGGGGGAGGTTGTGGCTCAAAGCCGTAGTCGCACTGTTCGCAGTCGCCATTGTCGGCTGGGTTTGGCGGGAATGGCGACATCGCCCGGCAATCCCTGCGGTTCCGGTGATTCGTTCGTTGGCGGTGCTTCCGTTGGACAACTTAAGTGGAGATCCGTCGCAGGAATATTTTGCCGATGGTATGACCGAGGAGCTGATTGGACGGCTCTCCAGAATCCATGGCCTCCGCGTCATCTCCCGCACTTCGGCGATGCACTTCAAGAACACGCACGTCTCAACCCCGGAGATTGCCAAGGCGCTCGGGGTGGACGCCATTGTCGAAGGATCGGTAATACGAGAGGGCACTCAGATCCGCGTCCATGCCCAGTTGATTCGCGGCGCGACTGACGAGCATATTTGGGCAGGAGAATACCAGCGAGAATATCGAAGCATTCTCAGCCTGCAGGAAGAAGTCGCACGGAGCATCGCTGCGCGAATCGAGATCAGCCTCACACCGCAGGAGCAAGTGGGCCTGGCGGGCGCGCGTTCGGTCGATCCCCAAGTCCACGAGAGCTACCTGAAGGGGCGGTACTACTTCAACCAGCGAACGGAGGAGGCGCTGAACCGAAGCATCGCGTATTTCCAACAAGCAATCGCCAGAGATTCGAGCTACGCCCCGGCTTATTGCGGCCTTGCTGACGCGTACGCGCTGCTCGGGTTTCGGGGCGGTTTTCCGTCGAAAGACGCCTTATTACGCGCGAAGGCCGCAGCGCTGAAAGCCATCGAACTGGATGACACCCTCGCCGAACCTCACGCATCTCTCGCATTCATTGCCGAGACTTATGAGTGGGACTGGGCTACGGCCGAGCGAGAATACGAGCGCGCCTTGGAACTCAACCCGGGCGATGCTGGGGTTCACCATTGGTATGCCGGCTATCTGATGTATGTAGGGCGATTTGAGGAGGGGATTGCAGAGGCCAAGCGGGCCCGGGACCTCGATCCACTGTCCTTGCCGGTCAACAATGCCCTGGCGGGCAGGTTGCTCGTAGCCGGGAGGGTCGACGAGGCTCTGAAGCAATTGCAGGAAACCTTGGAAATGAATCCCCATTTTGCGCCGGCTCACCAGACCCTTGGCTGGGCATACCTGAATAAGGGAAGGCGCGAGGAGGCCATTCAAGAGTTTCAACAGGCACTACAACTGTCCGGAACCGACGATAAGGACATCATGTTGGACCTTGGCTTCGCCTATGCTGCTGCGGGCCACCGGGAGAAGGCGCGCCAGATACTCGCGAAACTGAAGAGACTACACGAGCGTGGGCTTGTACCGTCCGGTTCAATCGCGATTCTCTATGGTGCCTTGGGTGAGTTGAATGAGGCTTTCGCGTGGCTGGAAAAGGCTTATGAGGAGCGTGACCCTGAACTTACGTATCTCAAAGTTCCGGGTCGAAGGTTCGAGCCCCTGCGTCGCGATGCGCGTTTTCAACAACTAGTGCATCGTATCGGGTTTCCCGAGTAAAGCGCTCTCCTCCAGGCCATGTTTCTGCTGACGCTTTGTGAACGCTTATTCGGGACTCGGCGAATACGACCAAGCATTTGCCTGGCTTGAGCAGGGGTACCAGGAGCAGTCCAATATTCTGCAATTCATCAAGGTACATCCTTTTTTTGATCCGCTGCGTGATGATCCTCGGTTTGCCGGATTATTGCGGCGCGTCGGACTTGACTAGGCCGTTTTTCTGTTTTGATTGGCGGCGGTTGGGCGGTTGGGGTAGAATGCCGGCTACTTGGTTCCTACGGGTACCAGCGGTTCGATACGATTTGGGCTGAGGAACGCCATGCTTAAGCCTCGTTAATTCGCCATCCTGCTTGGCCCTGTGCGCCGGGAACTCCTGACTGATTTCAATTGCATGTTCTGAGCAACGCTTTCGCGAGGGATCGCTGAGGTGAATGCGGAAAGTTCAAGGTTGTTATGGAAGCGATTTCTGTTGCGGCCGAGCCCCAAAGTTCGCTGTGGGCGTCGCTGGTGGAGGCGGTGCGCGGGTCCCATCGGGACTATACGGCGGGGAGCTTGAATCGGGCGATTCTGTTGCTGGCCGTGCCTATGGTCTTGGAGATGGTGCTGGAGTCGCTGTTTGCGGTGGTGGACGTGTTCTGGGTGGGGAGGCTTGGGGCCAATGCCGTGGCCACGGTCGGACTCACGGAATCGATGCTGAGCCTGGTGTTTGCGGTGGGGATGGGGCTGAGTTTGTCGACTACGGCGATGGTGGCGCGGCGCATTGGGGAGAAAGATCCTGAGGGCGCGGCTGTGGCGGCGGTGCAGGCGATTGCTCTGGGGATCATGGTCTCGCTTGCCATTGGGCTGCCGTGCTTCTTGTTGGCTCCGCGGCTTTTGCGATTGATGGGCGCGTCTGCGGAGATTATTTCGGTGGGCGGCGGGTACACCAGAATTTGCC
>PLEA01000018.1 GCA_003136335.1 Acidobacteriaceae bacterium
AAGCTGAAAGAAATTCTTCCCGCAGGGATGACGCTGCCGGAGATGGCGCTGCGCTTCATCCTGTCGCATCCTGCGGTGAGCACTACGATTGCCGGCATGCGCAAACCGCAGCACGTGCGCCAGAACATTGCGGCGAGTGATGCGGGGCCACTCGACAAAACATTGCTCGCGGAACTGAGGAAGCACCGGTGGGATCGCACGCCGCAGCGCTGGTCAGATTAGTGCCCGTGTTGTTCTCGACCTCTGTAGGCCTGCCGTTGCAGCCAAAGCACGCCTACGAACGCTGGGTGTAGGTGGCGTTCTCCAGCTACTCTCCGTTCGTACCGGGCGCTTCAGTCTGACAAAAAAAAATGATTTTGTTCCGAAAATCGTTTCTCCTCATGGTGTCAGCGGCGATTTTGGCGAGCGTTCTGCACGCCCAGAATCCGCGAGGCTCTCTGCGCGGCGCGGTGCAGGATGCGACCGGCGCACGCATTCCTTCCGCCAGAATCGTGGCGCAGTCGGTCGATTCGTCGATACAGCGCGAGGCCACCAGCGAAGACCGCGGCGAGTTTCGGCTGGACGATCTGCTCCCGGGTGCATATCGCATTGCCGTGAGCGCGGCGGGATTCGCGCCTGCCCATGCGAATGTATCCATCGCGGTCAGCTCGGTGCGCGAAGTCACGGTCACGCTGAAGCTTGCGGCTCCGCCGGAAACTGTTTCGGTGCAGGGCCAGAATTCATCCATTACTACACAACCGATTGACCTGGTCAGCGTGGTGCATCAGGGAGTAGTCAGCAGCCAGGATTTGCAGACGCTTCCTCTCGCCGCGCGCAGCTTCGCCAACATCGCGTATCTGGCGCCGGGGACGGAACCGGTGGAACCTTCCGATCCCACCAAGGCGCGCATCACCGCGGTTTCTACTGGAGGAAGTTCAGGACTGAATAATGATCTTTCGGTGGACGGCGGCGACAATTCCGACGACTGGATCGGCGGATTCCTTCAGAATTTTTCCCCGGACGCGATTCAGGAATTCGCGGTGCGCACGGCCAACGAAGACGCCGACACCGGCGGGACCACGGCGGGATCGGTCGTCATCACCACCAAGCGCGGAACCAACGAATGGCGCGGTACCGAAGCGTTCTACGAGCGGGCGGCGGCTCTCAATGCGCGATTCCCGATTGAGAATCCCGCGCCCAATCCCAAGCAGCCCTTCTCGCGCCAGAACTACGTAGGAACGCTGGGCGGCCCAATTGAGCATGACAAGATCTGGTTCTTCACCGCGTTCGAATATGTCCACGAAAATGCCAGCATCGCCTACAGCCCGAGCAGCCTTACGCAATTCAACGGCCTGGCACAACTGGCTGCGGATGGCCTGATTCCCGGAGTGACGTCGATCGCGGTTCCGCAGAACGTGCCCATTCCGTTTCGCGATTACATCGGATCGCTGCGCTTCGACTGGGCGGAATCGACGAAATCGCAGTGGTTCCTGCGCACTTCGGAAGACAGTTATCTTACCCGCAACGCGCTGGTCCAGCAGGCGACGCTGCCCTCCACCGGACTCACCACGCATAATAATTACTGGAACAGCGTGATCAGCAACACCTACGCGTTCAGTTCCACATGGCTAGGGACGTTCGTGTTCGACGCCAGCTTGTTGCACCTGACCCAAACGCGGAACTCCACGCTCGGCTTCGCGCTCGCCTTTCCCTTCAGTTCCACGACGCTGACGGTGTCCGGCTTCGAGACGTACGGCGACAATCAGTTCGCCACGCCGATCACGCTGTTTCCCTCGCTGCGCAATCAGGAAAAGTATCAGCTCCGCTACGACCTGGGCCATTCCTCGGGCGATCATTCGTTGAAGTTCGGAGTGAACTTCATTCACGAGCCCGTGCTGGGCGGGGCGTTTCCGGGCAATCAGGAGACGTTGTACTCATTCCCGAACGATCCGACCTTCTACACGGCGAATCCGGCGCAGTTTCCCGTCGATTACGCAAACGGGGCTTCCACTACTCTCGCCAGCGACGGCACCTTTTCTCAAAATGTCCAGCGTCTCGCTCTCTACGCGCAGGATTCGTGGCGCCTTTCGCGTCATCTTACGATGAACTACGGACTGCGCTGGCAGACTACTTTCGGCCTCTTCCTTGCTTCCGGGCACGACCAGACGGCCAATCCATCGTTTTCGCTGCTGCCATCCTTTGGACTTGCGGAGCGAGCGCCCGAGGATGACCGCAAGCAATTCGGGCCACGTCTGGGACTCGCCTATTCGCCCGGCAACAGTGGTCGCACGGTGATCCGCGCGGGCTTCGGGCTTTTGTACAACGATCTCGCGCAGAACGGCTGGGCGGCTGCGTTGCAAGCGGTGAACGGAGGGCCGAACCCTCCCGCCGCGCTGATCGATCCGAATTACAAAACTCCTTACGCGCTGCATGCAACGGCTGGCATGCAGCACGCATTCAATGCAAATTGGACCGCGAGCGCGGACTACACCCACGAAGCAGGGAATCACGCCTACCGCGCGTATCCCTTTGCCGCCACCGTTTTCCGCTCCGACAATCGCTCCAGCTACAATGCTCTGATGCTTCACCTGCAAGGCAACGTGTCGCAGCGTTTCACCCTGGTCGCAAATTATACTTTTTCCAAAGCGCAAACCTGGGGATGCGTGCTGGGAGAATTATTTGATTATGTGAATGGCGTCTGCAATCCGCTGAACCCGTTCGCCCCCGGCGACTATGGTCCATCGGGCGAAGATGTTCGCCACCGCTTCGTGCTAGCCGGCACAGTCTACATCCCCGGCGGCTTCGAATTGACCACGATGACGCAAGCCGAGTCCGCTCGGCCCTTCACGATTACGACGGCCGACAACCGGCAGCGCATCTCGGTGAATGGAATTCCCACTGCACTCGATGCTTTTCGCGGCACGCCCTACATCCAGATGGATCTGCGCCTCACGCGCCCCTTCAAATTCGGCGACCGCTGGGAAGTCCGCCCCTTCGCCGAGTTCTTCAACGTCTTCAACCGCAACAATCCCGGCGCCAATTTCGTAGGCACCATCGCCGCGCTGCCGGTGCCGCAGAGCGACGTCGCCTCCGGCAACGCCACGAATATCTGCCTCGACTTCCCAACCTGCACCCAACTCCAGCCCATCACCAGCCCATCACCAGCCTCAAGCAACTGGAGATTCCGGCCGGCGGCCTGGGCGACTTCTTCGGTCCCGGCACGACGGTAGGAATTCCATTCGCGGCGCAGTTGGGTGTGCGCGTGAATTTCTGAGTCAACCTAGAAATGTGCTGGCGGCTACTGGTGAAATGGCGATTTGTACGAAG
>PLEA01000209.1 GCA_003136335.1 Acidobacteriaceae bacterium
ATTCGCTGCGAGGCGAAGTCGCCATCGTGGGCTTCCATCTTCAGGAACTTCCTCAGCGAAGCGGACAGGAAGGCACGCAGACTGCGCAGGCTGGAAAGAAACGGATGTGGGGCGAAGGACATGGTTGAATTCGCGCTATTATTCTCGCGTAACTATGACATGTCCCGTCCGGCAATGCTGTGCAAGATTGCTCGCTTTCTGCGCGCAAATGAGCTGAGTTGTGGAGTTGAAGCTGCCGAGGATCGCGCCTTCAAGTGAGCAATTCGGATCAGCTATTGTTGCGAGGCAAGGCCATCATAATGTTGGAGACGAGCACCTCCTCTCTCNNAGTCAGCCCATCTGAAGTTCTCTTCTCTTAGTTCGCAGCTCCCAAAGGAAAAAATATGAAAAGAACATTGTCAGTGCTATTGATGGGATTCATGGGCCTGTTTGGAACGCTTGCCTGGGCAGGCTCGGCCCGTGAAGACTCGGTCGCACGCCTGCAATCGTCCGTGGACGTCCTGCATGCGGTCTTGGGAGCTCCTGATAAAGGGATCCCGGAAGAAGTGTTAAACAGCGCAAAGTGCATCCTAGTGGTGCCCAACCTGATCAAAGGCGGCTTCATTTTTGGCGGCAAGCACGGACGCGGCGTGGCCTCGTGCCGCACTGCGGACGGCTGGAGCGCGCCTGCGTTTGTAACCGTTGGCGGTGGAAGTTGGGGATTACAGATCGGCGTCGAAGACGTGGACCTGGTCATGCTGGTCATGAACGACCAGGGTCTGCAGCATCTGCTCTCCAGCAAATTTGAACTCACGGGCGAGGGATCAGTGGCCGCCGGACCGGTTGGCCGTCATGCCTCCGCGGGAACGGATTGGAAGATGAACACTGAGATGCTGACCTACTCACGCTCCCATGGAGTGTTCGCCGGCCTGACGCTCGAAGGCGCAGTTGTGGAGCAGGATAACGACTCCACCCGCGCCATTTACGGCAAGCAAATGGAATTTCGCTCCATCCTTTCGGGCAGAGCCTCAACCCCGAGAAGTGCAGACGCGTTCGTGAAGGCCGTGTCCGAAGCAGGCCAAAGGGCTCACATCGCTAAAGTGGACGAAGATAGGAAGTAGTCGTTTTAAGCGTTCTGCTGACCGGGATCGCGCCATGGTCCTGGTCAGAGTTCGTTCCCTGCGCTTCCGGTGCGCTGGCGGCGTTACAGCCCCGAAAGGCGGCAAAATATGAAGTTATTCCTTCGAAGATCTTTTTGGGTGCGCCTGGCCTGTCTCAGTTTGTGGTCCGCGCTTGCATTTGCCCAATCCCCGGACGCTCGCGACAGCCTGGCGGCGTGCAATTCGGGCTTGCGGGCATGTGAAGCGTCCAGAACCGTTCCGCCACGATTGCCGGCGGCCGCGGCAAGCGGCGCGGACCAAAAGTCCGTGGGGGCAGCTGAGCTCAGTGACCGCCTCGTGACCTGCACCGATGGCTGGGAGACCTGCGAGTTTTCCCTGCTGGCCCAGACCGGCCTGAATAGCTCCGAGCATCAGCGCAATGTATCCGATTGCAGGAACAATTCGAAGGCCTGCGACCGCTCGAAACTACTTCCGCAGGAGGCGATCGCACTCGCCATAGCCGACCATAAGCGGAACCTCTCAGACTGTGCGGACGGATTTACATCTTGCGATCATTCGCGATTAACCGTGTCTGAGGCCCGCGGAGTAGCTGTAGCGCAGCACGAGCGCAATGTTTCAGACTGTAAAGATGGTTTAGGGCCGTGCGACAGCGTCAAGTTGACTTCCTCCGAGGCAAACCAGGTAGCGATCAAGGGGCGCCAGCGCAATGTGTCCGATTGCAGGGATGGTGTGGCCTCCTGTGATCCCTCGAAGCTTACCCGGGCGGAAGCGACCGGAGTGACGTCTGCGCAACAGCAGCGCAACCTCTCCAATTGCAGCGACGGCTGGGGCGACTGCGACCACTCCAAGCTGACGCAACTGGAAGCCCTGGGCGTGTCCGTCGCCGAGCGCCAGCGTAATCTTTCCGAATGCAAGGGTGGCCTCGAAACCTGCGACTACGCGGCGCTCACCGCAGCGGAAGCCGGGGCGCTAACCAAAGCCGAACACCAGCGCAATTATGCGGCCTGTATGAAGGGCTCCGGCTATTGTGATCTCTCCCGCCTGACGCCCACGGAAGCGGGTGCGATTCCGCCCGCCCGCTACAGCGTTCCCCGGTAGATGCAGGAAAGCGGTCGCCATCTTGTGGGCGGCCCCCAGGCATGAAAGAATGCGACATTTTTCAAGAAGTAGGAATGCTGGGACGCCTGTGCTAGCATCAAAGAAGAGTTAATCCACGCTTTCTGTTGAACTTGCCACTGTTATCAGCCAAGTTCTCTTCTCCCCATACAGAGGCACCGAAGAGGCATTCTACTTGGCGATAGGCAACACTAAGAATCGATCGATGCTGGAAAACACAAAAACGGACGTCGCCGACGACGAGGGGAACGATCTGCTTCCGCAGGACGCGCATTCCCCACAGGACGTCGACGAGATGCTCAGCTCCATTGGTACGCGCGGCCGCGACG
>PLEA01000500.1 GCA_003136335.1 Acidobacteriaceae bacterium
AAAAGGCAACCCCAGTAATACACCCCGGACACTTCAAAAAACTCCCGGGTAGCCTGGCAAAAAAACTGAATCAGGGAGTGGGCTCCGGACCGTTCCCCGGCTTTGGCCGCAATACGGGCCACCAGCTTCTGGAAGCCCTCATCCGATCCCGGGGCAAAACTGTTTTCCGGGGGAATGGCCGGACTGCCACCAGAAATGCTTAGTTCTGCACCGGAAGTGGAAGAATAGGGTTCGGGATTCACAAGTGCTTGAATCTATTGGGAAACTACCTGTCATCTCAATTTGAGTCAAGTGAAATGGGGGAAGGGGTGCCTTGGTGTGAAATCCCGAGACAAATGTGAGATTTTGTCTCAGAGTGAGAAATGGCTGACTCTCCAACTGGAATGAGACGCCTCTAACCTGGAAGCCCTTTCCCGCGCTCTCTCTGCATTCACGTAAGTCTTTTACTTACTTAAATATATCAGTCATTACTTTCGTTTTCTAAATAAGGTTGGGGTGGCCCGGCCATTGCACGTTCGCGGACACAAGCTTCTCGCAAGCGAGGGGGAATTGTGTCCCAAAGAACTGCGGCGGCCCTGCTGGCTGTTTTGACCCTGGCAGTCACGGTTGGTCTGGGGCAGGTGGGGGCGCAACAAGCTCAGAGCGAAGAAATGGTCCGCCGGGCAAAAAGTAAGGTGCAGCCCGCAAACCCAGATCTGGCGCGGAAGATGAATATTGCGGGCACTGTCAAGATTGAAGTGGTGGTGGCGCCCAACGGCATGGTGAAGGGTGCCCGCGCGGTGGGTGGTCACCCGGTCTTGGCCAATGCGGCGCTCGTTGCCGCCAGGAAATGGCGTTTTGAACCGGCGTCGGCAGAGACTTCCGGAGTAATCGACTTCAAGTTCGAGCCGCGGTAGCCGGGCTGGCCGCGGAGGAGATAGGGATGACAATCGGCAAGAAGTTATATACGAGTTTCGGCATCATCCTCACTATGGTAGTGGTGTTGTTCCTGGTGAACTGGTCGGCCGTGCAGCGGGAGCACGCGGCCAAAGCCGCCGCCGCGGCGTCTCTGGAGCTGGCCGATAGCACCAACGCGGTCCGCTTCCAGATGATGCAGAACCGCCTCTACCTCAGCAACTACTTGTTAAGCGGCGACACGCGCGAAGTGGACCGCATGAATGAGGGCCTGCGCACCCTCAACGAGAAAATGGAACAGGGCAAAAATCTGGCTAACTCCGACCAGGTCAAAAACGCGCTGGCCAAGGTGCAGCAACTGGAACAGGCATGGAGCAAGGAATTCGCGCAGCCCTTGATCGATAAGCGAAAAGACGTGGACTCTGGCAACGCCACCGTGGCCGAACTGCAAATCTACTACCTGCAAAAAGACGCTTCTTCCTGGGTGAAGAACTCCACCGATTCGCTCGATGTCGCCGACGGCGAGAATCGCAAGCTGGTGGACGAGCGCCGCAAGTCGGACGAGACTGCAGCCACGGCGACGATCATCGTATCGTTGTTCAGCACCCTGCTGGCGTTGTCTCTGGGCGCGGCGGTCGCCTACCGGACCGCCAAGTCGATTACCAAGCCGCTCAACGACCTGATGGGCGTGGCGCGGGGCATTGGCAACACCGGCGATCTGGAGCACAACATTGATCTGACTCGCGACGATGAAATCGGCGAACTGGCCCGCACCTTCCACAAGATGGTCACTTACCTCAAGGAGATGGCGGGGGTATCCGAATCCATCGCCGGAGGCGACCTCACCTTGGAAGTGAAACCGCGATCTTCGCACGACACCCTGGGCAACGCCTTCGCCCGCATGGTGGAAGGTCTGGCCGGGCTGGTGCGCAGCGTGCGCGACGCCTCGTCGCAGGTGGCCAGCGCCTCCAACCAGGTGGCGGGCGCCTCCGACGATGCCGCCAAGATCGGATTGCAGGCGGCCTCCGCCATCGATGAAGTGACCAGCACCATGCATGAGATGAGCGTCAACGTACAGAACATGGTAAAGAGCACCCAGGTGCAGGCCTCCAGCGTCAGCGAGACTTCCGCCTCCATCGATCAGATGGTGGCCTCGATTCAGCGCGTCGCCGATACGGCCAAGGTATTGCTCGACATCTCCAACCGCTCGCGCGAGGAAGTTCACAACGGCATCGGCACCATGGAGAAAGCCACCGACGGCCTGAACCGCATCAACACCACCATCACCTCTTCGGGCCAGATCATTGGAGCCCTGGGACAACGCGCCGACGATATTGGCAAGATCATCGAAGTCATCGACGATCTCGCCGAGCAGACCAACCTTCTGGCCTTGAACGCCGCCATTGAGGCGGCGCGCGCCGGAGAACACGGTCTGGGATTTGCCGTCGTCGCCGACGAGGTGCGCAAGCTGGCCGAGAAATCGGCGCAGTCCACCAAGGAAATCTCGGAGCTGATCCAGAGCATTCAGAAGGAAGCCCGCAAGGCGGTCGAGAACATGGACCGCTCCACCAGTATCGTCAACGAGGGACTCGAACTGGGCGGGGAGCTGAACTCCGCGCTGCGCAAGATTTCCAACGTGGTCACCGAGGTCTACAAATTCGCCCAGGAAATTGGTGCGGCCACCAACGAACAGTCGCACGGCTCGTCGCAGATCGCGCGCGCCACTACCCGGCTGAACGAAATCACCCACGAAATTAACTCCGCAGTGGAGGAACAAGCTTCGGGAGCGCAGGCTGTGGTCAAGGCGATGGAGCGGATGCGCGAACTGGTGCAGCAGTCCACCTCGGGTTCGACCGAACTGGCGGCATCTTCCGAGCAGATGTCGAAGATGTCGCGCGGCCTGCTGGAATTTATCGACCGCTTTGCCCTGGCGGAGGCTTCGCGCACACAGACCAGCCAGGAGACTCCCGGCCGCAACGCGCGCCGTGCCGCGGCGGCAGCGCAGTTCTAACGCCGTGCAAGCAGGCTGGGATCAGAACTTGAAAACCGATCTTGAAATTATGAGCCGTGAACTCCATATCGTGGGCTTCAAAGTGGGCCGTGAGACCTACGGCGTTCCTATCACTTCCCTGCACGAGATCGTGCGCGTACCGGAGATTACTGCGGTACCCGACGCGCCCGATTATCTGGAAGGGGTGATCAATCTGCGCGGCAAGATCGTTTCCGTCATGGACCTGCGCAAGCGTTTCGGAGATAACCAGGCCACGGTTCGAAAGCAAAATCGCATCCTGGTGGTCGAGCATGCCGGCCGGCTGGCGGGGCTGATTGTGGATTCGGCCTCCGAAGTACTGAAGATTCCCGCTGAAGCCGTGGAACCTCCGCCGGCCGTGTTTCAGGAAGGCGGCCTGAACTGCGTCACTGGCCTGGGCAAGGTCGGAGGACGTCTGGTGGTGCTGCTGGATATGAGCAAACTGCTGGCTCCGGGCAGCCTGCAGATCAAAACCGAATCAAGCGAAAAAAAGACGAGCAAAAAGAAGACGACAGCCAAGGCCGAGGCGCTGAGCGCAACGGCCAAGTAAGCACACGACATTTCGCAGTTTTTGAATTCAGCTTCACGAGAACGAGAAAACGCATGAGTGCATCCGGAGCCGCACCTGCTCCCATACTGACGGAAGCGGAATTGAAGTTGTTGCAGGCGCTCGTCTACCAGGAGTGCGGCATGCACTTCGACGAGCGCCGCACCCACTTCCTGCAGGACCGGCTGCTGCGCCGCCTGAAGGAATGCCGGCTCGATTCTTTTTACTCCTACTACCGTTTGCTGATCAGCAACCAGGGCAAGGACGAACTGTCTAAGCTGCTGGAGAACCTGACGGTCAACGAGACCAGCTTCTTCCGCCACAAGGCACAACTGGATTTGTTTCAGAAAACCGTGCTGGAGGAGTTGTTCAAGCACAAGAGTTCGCGGCGCGAGTACTCCATCCGCATCTGGAGCGCGGGTTGCTCCACCGGCCAGGAAGCTTACACCCTGGCCATGCTGGTGATTGACGCGCTGGCGTATTACTACTTGCGTAATCCCCTGCCCCTGGAATTGCCGCTGCGCAAGCCCCTGGTGCCGCCCCCGTGGCGGGTGGAAGTGCTGGCCAGCGACATCAGCTACTCCGTATTGCGGACGGGGCAGGACGGAACCTACAGCGAGAACCAGATGTCCATGGTCGATTACGGCTACCGTCTGCGCTACTTCGACAAAGTGGGCGAACGCTACGCCATCAAGAAGCCGCTGAAAGAGATGGTGCACTTCGACTTTCATAATCTGAAAACGGAGTACCTGCCGCAGCGCAACGATGTGATCTTCTGCCGCAACGTGATGATGTACTTCGATGAGGCCGAGCAGAAGCGCCTGATCGAAAAGTTCTACCGCTGCTTAAATCCCGGCGGATCTCTGTTTGTGGGCCATGCGGAGAGCCTTCTGGGCCTCACGAACAAGTTCCAAATGGTGCACAAGGACAGCGGAACGGCGTACCAGCGGCTTGAGGTGAGAGAGTGACAGATTCCCCCGACGAGCGTGGCGCGGAACTGCGAGAGCTTTTTTTTGAGACCTCGCTGGAACTGCTGCAGGCGCTGAATGACGAAGCGCTGAAGCTGGAAAAAAAGCCGGGCGACGAGGAAATCGTACGCGTAATCCGGCGCACGGTGCATACTTTGAAAGGCGACTCGGCCGCGTGCGGGCTGCGCGAGTTGAGCGAACTGGCGCACCAGTTCGAGGATGCCTTGTCGCTCGAAGGTACGGCGAACCATGCGGCCGTTGCGGAAATCGCTTTTTCCGCTTCTGACGTTTTTGCCGAGCTGATTGCGGCCTACCGTAACAATAGCAGCTTGCCCTCCACGAAAAGTCTGAGCAAGAAAATCGAAGACCTGACGGCCGCGCCGGCCTCCGGAAAAACCCGGCGGAACAAGAAATCGACAACCAAGAAATCGACGGCCAATGCGTCTGAGCCCAAAACATCAGCGCCTCGAACCTCCGCCAAGCCCGCCGCACACTGGACGGAATACGAAAAGCTGACCATGACGCAGGCCCAAGCCACCGGCCAGGATGTGTATCACGTGGTGGTGAAGATCGACCCGCATTGCGCCATGCCGATTGCGGGACGGCAACTGGTGCACAATGCCATCGGCGTCATGGGCCCGATTCTTGCGGTACGGCCCGACGCCAAGTCGCCCGCAGCTTGCAAGCAGGTGGAGTTCGTGCTGGCCAGCGTGCAGACGGCGGAGCAGATTGCCGCCAAGTGCAGGATCCCTACGATCACGGGCGAGGTCACGGTCCAGTTGATGTGGGATGCGGCGGCCGCTCTGGAGACGCCGCAGAACGAAAGCAACAGCAAGATCGGAATTCCAGCCGAGATCCTCATTGCGAAGACTCCGGCGCCCGAAACTATTCCCCAGGACGCTTCGGCTGGAACGCCAGCGCCCGAACCGGCCGCGGCACCGGGCATGCTGGAAAACATTCTGCGCGTGGACGCAGGCCGCATCGACAACGTGCTCAACCTGGTGGGCGAGCTCATTATCGGCAAGTCGATGTTGCAGCAAGCACTCAACGAATTCACCAGGCGCTTTCCCAAAGAGACGTTGCGTGGCAAGTTTGCCGACGGCATGGCCTTCCAGGCCCGAGTGCTGAACGATCTGCAGCGCTCGGTCATGAAGATTCGCATGGTTCCGGTCGACCAGTTGTTCCGCCGCTTCCCGCGCATGGTGCGCGATGTGTCGCGGCAATGCGGTCGCGAAGTCGAACTGGACATCAGCGGGCAGGACACCGACCTCGACAAGGGAATCCTCGACGCCATCGCCGAGCCCCTCACTCATCTCGTGCGCAACGCGGTAAGCCACGGCATTGAGCCTGCCGAAGAGCGCCGCAAACTGGGAAAGTCGGCGCAGGGCGTCATCCGGCTGCACGCATATCACCAGGGCAACCAGGTCGTGGTCGAGATCACCGACGACGGCCGCGGCATCGACGCACAAAAGATTCGCGTCAAAGCCATTGAGCTGGGAATGGCGACGGCTGAGGAAGCCGCGCGCTTCAGCGACGCGGAGATCTTCGATTTCATTTTTCGCCCCGGCTTCAGCACCGCCGACGAGGTTACCGAAGTCTCCGGACGGGGCGTCGGCATGGACGTGGTTCAGAGTGTGTTGCACCGGTTGAAGGCTTCCATCAGTGTGGAGACGCGCCCGGGAAAAGGCACGACCTTCCGCATGAAGCTCCCGCTCACTTTGGCCATCATCAAGGCGCTGCTGTTCTGGGTGGAGCAGCGCTTGTATGCCATCCCGCTGAACGCTGTGCTCGAAATCGCGCGTACTTTCGAAACCGAAGTGCATCAGGTCGACAACTACGAAGTTTTGCAGTTGCGCAACCAGGTGCTCCCGCTGCTGCGGTTGGGCCGTCCCGCCGAGGAAGAAAGAAAATCCAAGCTCTTTGTGCTCGTCATTACTGCAGGGGAAAGGAAATACGGATTGATAGTGGACGCGCTGGAAGGCGAAGAAGAATTGGTGATCAAGGCATTGGATGACCAGACATT
>PLEA01000319.1 GCA_003136335.1 Acidobacteriaceae bacterium
ATGCCGCCCGAAGGCGAGCGGTTGGCGTCAGGCATCTGTAGCGCCGCCGTCCCGGCGGCTGTCGCGGGGGGCGTCTCGCCCGCTCACGTAGCGAGGGCAGGATGCCCTTCGACAAGCTCAGGGCAGGCTCTCGCGCCAGGCGGCAAGGGCAAACTCACACGCGTGGCCGCCGATACCTGCGATGGCGAAGTCGCCCAGAAAGATGCCGGCGCTACATTGCCTCCCGCCTCAACCGTCATTTACATTGGTTGCCGCATGTCCACCACAGGAGAACGTTTCGAGCGGGCCGTCGCCATTATGGAACGCCTCCGCGCCCCCGGCGGCTGCCCTTGGGACCGGGAACAGACCTTCGATTCCATCAAGCCCTACACCCTGGAAGAGACCTATGAAGTCCTCGAAGCCATCGACAATCGCGACTGGCCCGAACTCGCCAGCGAGCTCGGCGACCTGCTCCTGCAGGTGCTCTTCTACGCTGAAATGGCGAAAGAGCAGTCCTCGTTCTCCATCGACGACGTGCTCGACCGCCTCTCCACCAAGCTCATCCACCGCCATCCGCACGTATTCGGCGACGTGAAGGCCGATACTTCCGCCGAAGTCAAGCGCAACTGGGAAGCGCTAAAAGCAGAAGAGAGAAAAAAGCATAGCGCCGAAGGGAACCCCGCAGAGTCGAAAAATGAAAAGCCCTCCATCCTCGCCGGAGTCTCCACCGCGATGCCGTCGCTGCTCGAGGCCTACAAGCTGAGTTCCCGCGCCGCGCAAGCCGGTTTCGACTGGCCCAATGTCGAAGGCTTGTTCGACAAGTTGCACGAAGAGACCAACGAACTCCGCGAGCAACTCAAAGAATTTCCGCCTCCCGGACCGCGGCCCCAAGGTCGCGGCATGGCCGGATCAGGACGAACGCCAGTCCCCGAAGATCTTCAAGCTCGACTGGAAGACGAAGTCGGCGATCTGTTTTTCGTTCTCGTCAACATTGCGCGCTACCTCTCTCTGGATCCCGAATCCGCGCTACGCAAAACCAATCGCAAGTTCAAGCGACGCTTTCAGTGGATGGAGGCTCGCCTCCACGAATCCGGCCGCACCGCCGATCAGGCTCCCGTGGAAGAATTGGAATCGCTGTGGCAACAAGCGAAGCGCGAGGAGGGTTGTGGCGCATAAAGACCATTCCGGGCGTCATCCCGAAGCCCCGCGTTTTGTCCAGCGAGGTGAGGGATCCTGCGGGCAGCACCTGAAACCTGGCCACACAGCGGCTACGTCTCGCGCAAGATCCCTCGCCCGGCTGAAGAACGCCGGCCTTCGGGATGACCCCTTCGATGCGAGGAGCCGATGAGCTCGGACTCCATCGCCCTCCGCCGCTGTCACAGCATCGAAGAATTCCGCGTCTGCGTCGCCCTGCAAAGGGAAGTCTGGAATTTCAGCGACGCGGAACTTGTTCCGCTCCGCATGTTCGTCGTCGCCGACAAAGTCGGCGGCCAGGTGATGGGCGCCTTCCATGGTGATGTCATGGTAGGCTTCGCGCTGTCGGTACCGGGCACGCGCACCGGCCACGTCTACCTGCACTCGCACATGCTGGCCGTGCGCAAGGATCATCGCAACGGCGGCCTCGGCCGGCGCCTGAAGCTGATGCAGCGCGAAGATGCGTTGGCCCGCGGCATCGAACTGATCGAGTGGACCTTCGATCCCCTCGAAATCAAGAACGCCTATCTGAACGTCGAAAAGCTCGGCGCCATTGCGCGACGCTATAACATTAATCAGTACGGCATCACCTCGTCGCCTCTGCAGGGAGGACTCCCGAGCGACCGCCTCATCGCCGAGTGGTGGCTGAAGTCGAAGCGGGTAGAAACTCTGCTGGCCGCAGGGAGGAATCCCACAGTTGTCAGCGAGGCGAGCATCGAAGTGCCCGCGCAGATCTACGACTGGAAAGCAGCGCCCGAAACCCGCGGCCACGCTCGGCAAGTGCAGGAACGTAATCGCGAGCAGTTTCTGCGCGCCTTCTCCCACGGACTCGCCGTCCTGGGCTACGAGCGCGACCCCGAAGGCAACGGCAAGTTCCTCCTGGGACGCTGGGACGAAAAATGGTCATATGCCTCCGAAGGATGATTCCAAGTCGATTCACCACAGAGACACAGAGAAAAAACCATGGGTTGCGGCGCAGGCAAGTGTCTCTAGAGTCCGTCAATTAAGATTATGGTTCTTAGATTTTCTCTGTGTCTCTGTGACTCTGTGGTGAAATGCTGTTTCTTGACTCATGAAAATTGAAGCCATCACACTCCGCGAGATTCACATGCCCCTCGTCCATTTTTTCGAGACGAGCTTTGGCCGCACCTACAGCCGTCGCATTCTGCTCGTCACCGTCCACAGCGAAGGCGTCGATGGATGGGGCGAGTGCGTTGCCGGAGAAGATCCCTTCTACAGCAGCGAATGGATCGAAAGCGCCTGGCCGACCCTGACGCAGTATCTAATCCCAGCGCTGCTGGGACAGTGCATTGAATCCGCCCGAGATTGCCCGGCCCTTTTCGCCAAAGTGCGCGCCCACCGCATGGCGAAGGCCGCGCTCGAAAACGCTCTCTGGGACGCCGAAGCCGCGCAGAAGCAGCAGCCGTTGTGGATGTTGCTGGGTGGAACGCGCCGTGAGATTCCCTGCGGCGTTTCCATCGGCATCCAGGATTCGGTTGAACAACTGCTGGAAAAAATCCAGATCGAACTGGCCGCCGGCTACCGCCGCATCAAAGTCAAAGTCAAGCCCGGCTGGGATGTGAATGTGCTCGAAAAGATTCGCTCGCGCTGGGCGAACATCACATTGAGCTGCGACGCAAATTCTGCGTACACGCTCGACCAGGTCGAGCACCTGCGCAAGTTCGATCAGTTCAATCTCCTGATGATCGAACAGCCTCTATGGAACGACGACATTTACTATCATGCGCGCCTGCAGAAAGAACTGCGCACCTCGCTATGCCTGGACGAGTCGATCGTCAACGCGCGCAGCGCTGCCTTCGCCGTCGAAACCGGCGCTTGCCGAATCATCAACATTAAGGTCGGTCGCGTGGGCGGATTCTCCGAAGCGTTGAAAATCCATGACGTCTGCGCGGCGCACAAAATCCCCGTGTGGTGCGGCGGAATGCTCGAAACCGGCATCGGACGCGCCCATAATATTGCTCTCTCCACGAGGCAAAACTTTAGCCTGCCGGGGGACGTTTCCGCCTCAAGACGCTACTGGAAAGAAGACATCATTGACCCTGAAGTGGAAGTCTCGCCCCAGGGGATGATCGCCATCAGCGACCAGTCTGGAACCGGCTACCGCGTGAAACTGGATTTGATCGAGATGCTCACGGTGCGAAAAGAAACGCTGCGAGCGTGAATTCCTAGCAGCGCCGCATGGCCAACAATTTGGCGGTGGGCTGGTTTGAAAGGGTTCCTCCACTCGATACTAGGGACTGATCCGTATTGCTCAGTCTGCATTCCGCTTTTTGATCTACCCTACTTGTGACCGTCCAAAGGAGGTCCTTTATGGGTGGTCAACCCTTTTCAGAGACGCCTTGCGTACTCTGCAGCAAGCCCGTGGATTTACGGGTCGATTTGTGTAGCGACGAAAACGGCAAAGCCATTCATGAGGATTGCTATGTCCAGCGGG
The DNA here is from genome assembly GCA_003136335.1 of Acidobacteriaceae bacterium. Next base: position 3,629 of record PLEA01000319.1, read on the forward strand.
TCACTGGCCAACACGGAAATCCTCCCCTTGCAATGGCGAATTAGAAATCAAAGCAACCCACTACCAAAAGGTTAGCAGCCACGGTAACTCTTACCGGGCGTATCGCTGGACAATTGCCAAAAGTGAGCAATTTTGAACAGTTTCTTCGCTTTCGTGACACGTATTATTCCTGCTTAAAAGTGACCGGTAGAACGTGGTGAATCGCTAACAGAGTTGTCTGCTCCGATAAAGGAGGCGCCGGATATGCGGGGATCCGAGAAACAGCGCCGTACCATTCTTCATTTTGGTACCGAGCGTGAGGTTTTCACTTGGCGGGCTCGGGGTCTCCATCAGAAGGGGTACCACGTTCTAAACGTAAACAACGGATTTGAAGCCATCAAGCTCGCTGCGGATAAGCAGGTGGATGCCGTGCTACTGGACCTGGACCGCAACAGTGCCGAGGTTGCGCTAGTCGCCGCAGAGATCAAGCGGTGCCGGCCGCAGGTCCCGACTATCTTGCTGACGGAAGGGACAGCAGCTGTGACCTTGTGTGAACTGGCAGATGCGTTGGTACCGAAAAGAGATAACCTGGAAATGCTGGTCACGACACTGGAGAGCGTACTCGCCGTCAGTGAATAACCACTGATGGTGGCCCGTAAAAGGCAAAGCAGCTTTGCTACGAAGCGCTTCCCACTAATTACTTTGATCCTTCTTGGCTTCGGTAGTTTCCGCCGTGTGGAAGTTGTGCCCCGGTTTTACTTCTTCGATTTTTAGCATTTCCACGCCTTGAGCAAATGTCAGCCGTTCGGGCATCCGATGAAAGTCGCTCAAAACTTCGTCCGACACAATGTTGATGTCCTTGAACATCAGGATCTTGCCGGTCATATTCAGGCTGACCTGGGTGATGCCCCACGACCCGTCCTCTAAGCCCAAGTCGGCCTGCTGGACGCGGAAGTGTCCGCCCTTGT
>PLEA01000041.1 GCA_003136335.1 Acidobacteriaceae bacterium
CGCATGCTGCGCAAGAGCCCTGGCTTTACGGCTGTCGCCGTTTTGACGCTCGCTCTGGGAATATGCGCCAACACCGCCATTTTTATCGTGGTGCAAGGCGTCGTATTGGCGCCGCTGCCATACCGGGAGTCGGATCGCCTAGTTGTGATATCGCTGAACAATCTAACACTGAAGCACGACACTGCTCTCTCGTATGCTGATTTCCTTGATTGGCAGCGCGAAGCTCGTTCATTTCAGCAGATGGCGGCGCTAATATTTGTAGGCCAGGACTATGATCTGACAAGTCCAGGAACAGCCGAGCACCTCAATGGACTCGAAGTCTCCTCAGGTTACTTCAGCACCCTAGGAGTGAAGCCAGTGCTGGGGCGTGAGTTCACCCCGCAGGAAGACGTCCAGGGCGGTGCGCGGGTCGTCGTAATCAGCAATCGTCTGTGGAAAGAGCGCTTCCAAAGCAGCCCACAAATACTTGGCAAGCCCGTTACCTTGAATGGGATTGATTATGCTATCGCAGGAGTTCTCGCGGCAGGGTTTCATTTCTGGGCCGATGCAGATGTCTATACGCCGCTCGGACAGGCGAATCGATTAGACCTGGGTACACGTACAACCCACGACATTGTCTGTTTCGCCCGCTTAAGACCGGATGTGAATGTCGGTCAGGCGCAGGCGGAGATGAATACCATCCAGGAGCATCTGGATCAACTCTTTCCCAACGAGGAACGCGGTCTGGAAACAGATGTGTTGCCGTTCAAGCAGTTTATCGTCGGCAGCGCAGGCGCGACTCTTCTGTTGCTGTTGGGTGCTGTGGGCATCGTCCTGCTGATCGCCGGCGTGAACGTGGCGAACCTCTTGCTTGTGCGTTCGGCGGTGCGCACCCGAGAGTTTGCCATTCGCTCTGCGCTTGGCGCGAACCGTACCCGAGTCGTTCGTCAGTTGGTCACCGAAAGCGTGCTTTTGTCGCTAGCGGGCGGGAGTATCGGACTGTCAGTCGCAGAATGGGGGCTCACCGCGGTGCTGGCTGCGTTACCGGAGAACCTGCCACGCAGTGACAACATCAGAGTGAATGCTCCAGTCCTCCTTTTTACGCTCGCAGTTTCAATCGCCGTTGGAATTCTGTTTAGTCTTGTACCCGCACTCAGAAGTTCGAAAACCGACCTGCAAACCTCGCTCAAGGAGGGAGGCGGCGGTTCCACGATCGCGCATCATGGCACACAAAGCACTTTGGTAATTGTTCAAATGGCCCTAACGTTGGTATTACTCGTGGGCGCTGGCCTGCTGCTCCGCACGATCCGTCACCTATGGGAGGTTAATCCCGGTTTTGACGCGCAGCACGTCATCACTTTCAAAGTGGCGCTCTCGCCCTCAACGACCAAGACGGGTGCAGGGACCCGTATTGCCTTCCAGCAGTTGATCGAGCGAGTTGGCCAAATTCCCGGCGTGCAGGCGGCGGACCTTACTACACTGGTTCCGCTGAGTGGTCAAAACAACGGCCTCGCTTTCTGGATTGATTCGCGGAAGCCCGAATCCATAGCGGAGGCGCCGCGGCTAGTCGGGAATGCAACGGGGCCGGATTACCTCCGCGTGATGAGGATACCGCTGCTTCGGGGGCGCTACATCAATCAGGCAGACATCGTCAGCTCCTCGCTGGTCGTCGTAATCGACTCCGCCTTGGCGCAGACATATTTTCCAAACGAAGACCCCGTAGAACGGACAATATCGTTTCCCGGCTACGGTCCTTACCGGATCATAGGAGTTGTTGGGCACGTGCAACATTCGGAGTTGGGGAACAACAGGCCGGGCAACCGAAATCAGGCCTACGTTGCTTTCTACCAATTTACCGATCCTTCGATCCAAGCGATGGAACCCTCGACTACCGTGATGGTGCGCACGTCGGTGGACAGTACGACGATTATACCCGCGATTAAAGCAGCAGTTTACCAAGCGGCTAGCGACCAGCCAGTTTATAACGTGCGAACGATGCAGCAATTTGTTTCGCAGTCAATGTCGCCGCAACGGTTTCCCTTGATTCTACTCGGGGCGTTTGCCGCGCTGGCGTTGCTACTGGCATCTGTTGGCATCTATGGCGTGATTTCCTATTCGGTGATTCAACGCGTGCACGAGATTGGGATTCGCATGTCACTGGGTGCTGAGAACCGGGACATTTTTCGGATGGTGATTGGACAAGGTCTACGGCTGGCACTTATAGGTCTCGGAGTCGGGACGATAGCAGCGCTCATTCTTACTCGGCTGATGTTGAGCTTTTCGAACCTGCTCTACGGCGTAGGGACAAACGACCCATTAACGTTCATCACTGTCTCGCTTGTGTTGACCGCAGTGTCTATCTTGGCGTGCTATATTCCGGCGCGTCGTGCGGCAAAGGTAGATCCCATGGTAGCTCTGCGCCACGAATAGAAGGGGGCTCCGACAATGCCGACGTTCTGGCAGGATCTGCGGTACGCCTTGCGCATGCTTGCCAAAAATCCCGGCTTCACCGTTGCCGCCGTTCTAACTCTTGCGCTAGGCATCGGTGCCAATACGGCGGT
>PLEA01000416.1 GCA_003136335.1 Acidobacteriaceae bacterium
TTCCCCCCCCCCCCCAATAATTCTTCTAAAATACTGAGAACTTTGGAGTTGTACAAAATTGGGTGGACACCTACTCATGGTAGTCTGGTCCCGAAGACCGGCTATTCCAAGAACATGCAATCCCCGTACGAATAGAAACGGTAGCGCTGCTGTGCGGCGTGCTCATAGGCGCGCATGATGTTCTCTTTCCCGCCCAGCGCGCACACCAGCATGAGCAGCGTGGACTGTGGTAAATGGAAATTCGTGAGCAGTGCCTGCACAACCTGGAACTTGTAGCCGGGATAAATAAACAGATTGGCCTCGCCCGAATTTGCGCGGATTTCGCCAGCCCCCTGGTGGGCCGCGTATTCCAAAGTGCGCACCGTGGTCGTGCCGACCGCGACGATGCGGCGCGATTCGTTACGCGCGCGCCTGATCCTCTCCACGGCGTCAGCAGAGATGGTGTATGCCTCCGAGTGCAGTTGATGTTCTTCCACGCGTTTGCTGCGTACTGGCTGAAAAGTTCCCAGGCCGACGTGCAGCGTAACTTCGGCGATGTCAATACCGCCCTCGCGCATCTGTGTGAGAATCTCGGGAGTAAAATGCAGTCCCGCAGTTGGAGCCGCCACCGATCCGCGCTCCTGTGCGTATATCGTCTGGTAGCGTTCGCGATCAGCGGAAGAATCTTCGCGGCCAATGTAGGGCGGCAGCGGGATGTGCCCGATTTTGTCGACACGCGTGAAGAAATCATCCACGGGCGCGAAGCGAATATGCCGCTCGCCGAAGCTGCTGCGGGCCATCACCTCGGCTTGTAGTTCGTCATGCTCTCCAAAGAACAGATGTTCACCGACGCCGATCTTTCGCCCCGGCCGCACCAGGCATTCCCATTGGTTGGGCTCGCGTTGCAGTTGCCGCGTGAGCAGAACCTCAATGCGTGCCTGAAGAAAATTGCGCGCCGCGGAATTGCGGGCACGGAGCGCCTGAGACCGCGGTCCGCCGCGGCGTCCATAAAGGCGCGCTGGAAACACGCGAGTGTTGTTGAAGACCACCAGGTCGCCCGGGTGCAGCAGTTGCGGAAAGTCGCGGAACTGCCGATCATCCCAGCGGCGGGCGTGCGATTGCCCCGCCGCACAGTGAACGTGCAGCAGTCGCGAGCCCGCTCGGTCGGCCAGAGGTTGCTGCGCAATCAATTCATCCGGAAGTTGGTAATCGAAATCGGAGACTAGCACGCCTTCCGATTATAGGGACATGCTCTGCGGGNNGCGGGCGCGCTTCACACCACAACTTAGATGTCGCCGCGCTTGCCCCGGGTATGCACGTAGACCAGGGCAAAAGTTGATCCCTTACTGCCGTCGTGCGGCTCGATGGCCACGAGGTGCTGTTCATCCTCTGTGCCGACTTTCAGCTCGGTAACCGGACCCGAGTTCTCATCACATTTCAATTCTTTGCTGGCCTTGGAGTCCTTGCTGTCAACGTGCGCTTCGACATCGCCCCCGTGCTTCTGGGAATGGCACTCCAGAACTTTGCCATACTTTTTCAGTTTGTCGCGATAGAAGTCGATGATTTTGGCGGGGGCGTCGTCGGAATCGTAATGGGCGACCACCAGCTTCATTCCGAAGGCTTCGGTCAGGATACTCAGATTGGCCTGATTCTTGTTTTCGTCGTCCGTCTTGAGGCGAGCGCCCGGGTACAGCGGCAAACCAGTCTTGTGCGCGTCCGCGTCGCCGCCGACATGCACCTCGCCGGCGGAACTGGAGATGTCTAAATTCTTGTTCTGAGTGCCGGATTCCTGGGCGAAGACGGGCAGCGTCAGGGCTACAGTCAGGGCGAGTGCAAGTGTGAGATGACGAGACATCATATTCTCCTGGAATGGAATCGCGGCAAAAACCGAAACCTGCGCCGCAGTTCGCTCAACGGGAAGAGACGGAGCCAGCTACGTCTCTACGAGAAATTCTAGATCTCCGCTTCCTTGCCGTGGGTGCGCACGTACACCAGCGAGAAGCTTGAACCATTGCCCGCGGGCTCGACGGTCACAATGTGCTGGTTTTCTTTGGTGCCGACTTTCAATTCAATATTGCTGCCGCTCGCTCCCTCGCAGGTCAGTTCATGAGAGTCGTGGTCGGAGCGCTTCATGTCGGTGTTCACATCCAGATGTCTGGTATGGCATTCGAGCACGTGTCCGTACTTCTGCAGCTGGTCCTGGTAGTAGGCAATGAGCTTGGCGGGGGAATCGTCGGACTCGTATTCGAGGGCAACGACCTTCAACCCGAAGCCGAAGCTCGAGATGTTCACGTTGGCGCTCTTGTCTTCGCCGTCGGAGTCTTTTTTCTTCAGGCGAGCCCCAGGATAGACCGCAAGGCCCACGTCAGCCACGTTGGCGCCCTTGCTGACGTGAATGCCGCCGACGGGCGTGTCGATATCGACCTGCTTGTCCTTGCCGTTCTCTTCCTTTTTCACATTCACGCTGCAAGCCGGCGGGAGCAAAGTGGCAAGGGTCGCGAGCCCTATAGCGAACGTGCTAACGATTTGAGACCTAGTTCTGCGCATGTGGAGACCCTCCTTTGGCGACTTGCGCCGGACGCTCGAGACCGGCGCCGCGCTGGGCAACATTTGGAATTGTGACAGGCAGATGGCCGCGAATCGGAATCTCTCCAAAAAGTGCCCTGATCGCGGCAACTTCCGAGACGGTCGCGTTGGAAAACGTGCACATGTAATTCTCGATTTTGGGAAAATCGCTGGCAAGATAAGGATTCCCCATGGCGAGTACCGCCGTCTTTTCTGCGGCATGATCGAGCACCTGCTGCAGCAGCGTTCCGGTCGCATCGGCCATCCCCATCGAGTTGCCGATCTTGCCGGCCGTCGGAATCACATAGACTGCAGCTACCACGGTGTGCGCCTCGTCGATTGCCTTCAGAACCTCGTCGCTCATGCCGGCGGCGATGCGGGGATCCACATAAATCACGCGCGCGTCCGGGATGCGGGTGCGGAATTCCCGCCCGAAGGCGCGGCCGGAATCCGCGCGCACATCATCCGAAAAAAGGACGGCCACAACCTGGTTGTGGGTCTCCTCTCTTGTCATATACGGAAGGTCGGCCTTGGCGGTTCCCTTGGATTTCAGGGGAAGTACTTTGCCATTGTCGCGCACCAGGGTGACGGCGGCGTTGGCTACTTGCTGGCCGAAGGCGATGTTTTCCGGCTTGCCGACCGCGGTTGCAATGGCATTGAGATCGACCGTGCGGGATTTGTTAAGGCCAAGACTCCCCTTTATTTTGAGGATCTTGAGGACGGAGCGGTCGAGACGCTCGCGCGTAATCTCGCCTGAACGCACGGCCTTCAGCATGGAATCGTAGGAGGCGCCCAAGTCGGGAGGAATGATCAGTAGATCGTTGCCGGCCTTGAAGGCCTCCACCGATGCACGCCCAATGTCGTTGGCAAAAAGATGCGTCAGCCCCGCCATGTCGAGGGCATCGGTCACGATGAGGCCTTTGAATCCCAGCTGCTTTTCGAGCAGCTCGGAGACGACTGCCGGCGATATCGAGGCGACATGATTGGGATCGGAATCCAGTGCGGGGACGGTGACGTGCGCCACCATCACGGAGTCGACGCCGGCAGCGATGGCCTGGCGGAAAGGCGGGAGTTCAATCGAATCCAGATGCGCGCGATCCCCGTTCACACTCGCGACACCGAGATGCGAGTCGGTCGCAGTGTCGCCGTGTCCAGGAAAGTGCTTCACCGTGGTCAGCATTCCGGCTTCGTGCGCTCCCTTAATGTAGGCCGTGACCAGATCGCCGACTTGTTTGGGATCTTCTCCGAAGGAACGCGTGTTGATGATGGGATTGGCGGGATTCGAGTTCACGTCCGCGTCCGGGAAAAAATTCCAGTGCACGCCGATGGCTCGGGCTTCCTGACCAGTGATGAGGCCGAAAGTCTCGGCGTCTTCGATATTGCCATCGGCGCCAAAGGCCATCGCGTGCGGAAAGTTGGTGGCCCCCAGCAGGCGCATGGCGAGGCCGCGCTCAAAATCAGCCGCGAACAGCAAAGGCAGCTTGGATTCCCGTTGCAGACGGTTCAGCAATTCGGCGACTTCATAGGGCTCGGTGCGTAAAAGAAACGGGCCATCGACGTGAACCGACATGGTGAACGAGCCCACGTGATATTTCTGCATGGCCTCGAGCCATTGCAGGTACTCGGGGCTCTCCACATTGAGGAAGCTGGCCCGGCACCAGATCATGAAGACCTGGCCGATTTTTTCTTCGACGGAAAGGTGGCGAAGCGTCTTCTGAGCCCACTTGTCACCCCGCGCGGCGTTGAGCGCAGCGTGGCGCATGTGCTTTTCCTTGGCGAATGTGGGCAGGGTCAGTGTCAGGATAAGAAATATGGCAGGGAAGATTCGCGGCATGAAGGAACGATAGCAGAAGTGCCGGCTTCCGGCGGCTGGCTTTCGGCGTCCAGTTTATTTCCTAACCTCGGCTTAGTGTTACTTACAAATTCAGTCCGCATTCATCCGCGTGAATCCGTGGCTAAGAAGTTTCAAATCGAGCAACGGCTTCACCCTGAACTTGCGCATTATCCCCGAAGCCCTTTAGCCAAGTGACGTCCGGTTCGCGCCGGAACCATGTCATCTGGCGCTTGGCATAGTTGCGATGTGCTTGCTGCGCCGTCTGGACCGCCTGCTCGCGAGTGGACTCGCCGCGCAGAAGTTGAACTGCCTGTTTATAGCCGAGCGATGCCAGCGGGCGCGCTGATGAGCCGTATTTCTGGAGCAGACGCTGGGCTTCTTCGATCAGCCCGGCGTCAAACATCCGGAGGGCGCGCTGGTTGATGCGGTCGTAGAGCGCAGCGCGGTCAGGATCGAGGCCAAAGCGCAAAATGCGGAAGCCGCGCAGCGGGTCGCGTCCCTGCTGCCAGAGTTTGGATATTTTCTGCCGTGCGGACAGGCAGACTTCGATGGCGCGGATTAACTTGGGAATATCGTTGGCGTGGACGTTTTCAGCAGCCGCACGGTCGAGACGCCGAAGAATTCGGTGGAGATGACCTGAGCCGCGGCTCGCAGCGCGTTCGCGCAGGCGCTCGCGCAAATCTTCCGAGCGCTGCGGGCCGGGAAAAAGTCCTTCGAGCAGCGCGCGCAAATATAGTCCGGTGCCACCGACCACGATTGGCAAGTGTCGGCGCTGGTTGATTTCCGTGAGTACTTGTCGCGCCTGGCGGGCATACTCTCCGGCGGTGATGTATTGCGTAGGATCGACGACATCGAAAAGATGGTGGGGCGCGCGAGCGCGTTCGGTGGGGCTGGGCTTGGCGGTACCGACGTCAAACTCCCGCACCATTGCGACCGAATCGCAGTTAACAATCTCGCCGTTGAACTTCTGCGCGAGCGCGAGAGACAACGCTGTCTTTCCGCTGGCCGTGGGGCCTACGATCACCACCAGCAGCGGTTCGGTTGCGGCGATCTCGCGGCGGTCGTCATGCTTTGGGACCACGTTCAGCGCAGGCTCCAGTGAATGTGGTGCCAGTAGCGAACCAGAGTGAGGACCAGCAACAGCCCGGTAGCTTCCGACGCGTAGACCGCGTCGCGGTGATGCTTGTGCGAGTCGGTCTGGGGCTCGGCGGAGGGCGCGCGGATCTCTGGCGAGGGCACGCGGATATTGTAGCGCTGGGCGGAATGCGGAGTTGGTTGGGTTAGGTCTGAGGTATTGGGTGTCAGGTTCTGGGTCCAAGGCCTGAGGTCCGGCCCCGGTTCGCGGAGCATCCGACCTAAGACCAAACACCTAAGACCCAAGACCCAAGCTCTTCCTGCTACACTACGGCGTCGTCCATGCCTCTGCCGCAAAACAACGCGAGAGTCGCGCGCTTTGGATTGTTTGAGCTCGATCTCGGCGCGGGCGAACTGCACAAGAGCGGCGTGAAGCTGCGCCTGCAGGAGCAGCCATTCCAGGTGCTGGCTCTGCTACTAGAGCGGGCGGGCGAGGTGGTCACGCGCGAAGAGTTGCAGCAGAAGCTCTGGCCTTCCGACACGTTCGTCGACTTCGACCACAGCCTGAACACGGCCATCAATAAAGTTCGCGAGGCGCTGGGAGATTCGGCTTCCAGTCCGCGTTATGTGGAAACGCTGGCGCGGCGAGGATACCGCTTCATTGCTCCGGTACAAGGTCCGGTTCAAGGCGCCGCAGAGAGAGAAGTTCCGGCAGGGAACAGCGACGGGGCAGCCGCAAACGGGCAGATCTATGCTCCAACGGCGATCGCATCGTCGGATCCCTATCCGCCGCCGGTCGCACTGCATCCCGAACTCGAAGTCCCGATCCCGCGGCGCGCTCTCACTCGCGGACTGTTCGCGCTGATTCAGACGATGTACCTGGCCTTCTATCTCACGGCTCTGTTTCGCCTGCATGATGTACAAGCCGTGGCGGATTCGTTTCTTCCCTTGTGGGGCGCGACGGCCCTCGCTGGGTCCGTAATGGTGACTGCCGGCGTGGGGATTCCACTGCGCTGCTACTTAATGTCGGCGGTGGGCTTCGACTACCAGCGACTGGGCGACAAATTCCGTAAGATGTTCCCGTTCGTGCTGGCGCTGGACCAGTTGTGGGCGGTAGCTCCGTTCTTGCTGACCCAGGAGATTGGTTTGGGCGCGGCTTTTGCGGCCAGCGCGGTACTGCTGTATCTGCCCTTTTCGGAGCGAACGTTGATCCGCATGGCGTATCTCGAGCCGCGTGCACGTTAGCCGAGTATTTTCCGTGGAACTAACCTCACCGTTTGCCCGTAACCACGTCTAAGAAGCTGGGCGAAGCTGGGCCCCGCCGGAGGATCGTATGAGATTTACTGCGATGGAGCGCCTCACGCTTCTCGTGCTGGCTACGAGCGTTGTTGGGGTTCTGCCCGCCCACGCCGACGAATGGTCGAAGACCTATAACCTCAGCGGCAAGCCTGAGTTGCGGATCGAAACATCCGACGCCGACATCCGCGTCACGACCTGGGATCAGAACACAATTGAAGCCAAGGTCATCACTGCGCACTACAAGATCGGCGAAGGCGGCATCCGCGTCGAAGAGCATCAGAATGGCGACTCGGTCGAAATCGGCGTGCACTACCCGCACCACAACTTCAGCGTCGACTGGGGCAACCATCGCGTGGACATCATTATCCAGATGCCGCGCCAGGGGAGAGTCAACCTGCGGACTGGCGATGGCAAGATCGACATTGCCGGATTGAAGGGCGAGATGGATCTGCGCAGCGGCGACGGCTCCGAGAATCTGGAATCGGTCGACGGCAAGCTGCACGCCACGACCGGCGACGGACACATCACAGCTCATGGTCGCTTTGATGAACTCGAACTCAAGACGGGCGACGGGCACGTCGAAGTGCGCGCGGCGGGCGGATCCTCACTGGCCGCGGGCTGGCGACTGGAGACCGGCGACGGCAACGTTTCCCTCGAAGTTCCAGGCGAACTGGCCGCGGACGTGGACCTGCACACCAGCGATGGCCACATCGACCTCGACGTGCCTATCACCACCGAGGGCAAGATTCGGCAGAATGAAGTCCACGGCAAGCTCAACGGCGGTGGCAGCCCGCTGACGATCCGCACGGGCGATGGATCGATTCATTTGCGGAAGGGCTGAGAAGACTAGAAGCCCGAGTGTCTCAGATTTGTGCCATACTGTCTGCGACATCATGGCTTCGTGCCGCATTACAGTACGCATCCCCAAGAGCTTGGTAGCGCTCGTGCGTGACCGTTCGGTCGCGCAGGGACAGACTCCTTCAGATCTGGTAGGCATTGCGCTGGAGTCCTATCTCGGCCGGGGAAGACAGCCCGCATTCGGCCTACGAGCTGGCGCAGGAAGCAGGATTGATTGGCTGCGTGCGCCAAGCACTGAAAGATCTGAGCACGAATCGCCGCCACTTTCCAGCCGTTGAAAAGAACAAGTGAGGCGAATCCTCAGTTTTCCCAAGTTGACGGAAGGATATTGCATGCTAGTTAAGTACGGCCTTCTCACGATCACACTCATCTCATTCCTGTCCTCAGCCAAAGCGCAGCAGTCGACCATAGAAAAGTCTGAGCCGGCTCTCGATGTCACGTCCATGGACCGCAGCGTCGATCCCTGCGCGGACTTTTTCGCCTATTCCTGCGGTGGATGGATCAAGAGAAACCCGATTCCTCCCGACCAATCGTCGTGGGATACATATTCGAAAATGCAGGATGAGAATCTGGGGCGCTTGCGCGGGATATTGGAGACTGCGGCGGCGCCCGATCCCAAGCGGAATGGGGTCGATCAAAAGATTGGCGACTACTACGCGTCTTGCACCGACGAGAAGGCGATCGACGCCAGGCGAGCGGAACCGCTCAAGCCGTCGCTGGGACGAATTGCAAAGATCAGTTCCAAGGCGGAAATCGCCGACGTGGCCGCGGCCATGATTGATGACAACGTTCTCTTTCGCTTTGATTCGATCCAGGATTTCCGCGATGCCAATCAGGGCATCGCCGACGCCGATCAGGGCGGACTCGGCCTGCCCGACCGCGACTATTACACGAAGGACGACGCGAAGTCGGTCGAACTGCGTAAGCAGTACCTTGCGCACGTGCAGAAAATGTTTGAGCTGCTGGGCGACAAGTCCGAAACCGCCGCGGCCGAGGCGCAAACCGTGATGCGGATTGAAACCGCATTGGCCAAGGGTTCGATGACGCGAGTGGAGCGGCGCGATCCGAAAGCACTGGACCACAAAATGACCAGGACAGAGCTGGAAGGTATATCCCCCGGTTTTTTGTGGCGAGCATATTTTACTCACGTCGGAATGCCGTCGCTCTCGTCGTTGAATGTCGCCTCGCCCGGCTTCTTCAAAACCATGAATGAGGAACTCGAAAAAGAAAATTTGGCTGACTGGAAGACTTACCTGCGCTGGCATCTGGTGCATGCCGACGCGCCTTCTCTTTCTGCGCCGTTTCTGAACGAACATTTCGCATTTTATGGAAAGACTCTGCGCGGGCAGCAGGAACTGCAGGCACGCTGGAAACGCTGTACCGAAGCTGTAGACCGCTATCTGGGCGAGGATCTGGGACAGGCGTACGTAGAGAAATATTTTAGTCCGGAGGCCAAGCAGCAGGCATTGAAAATTGTGAAAGAAATTCAGGCAGCGATGGAACAGGACATCAACGGTCTGCCATGGATGTCGCCGACGACCAAACAACAGGCGCTGGCCAAGCTGCACGGGATGGCGAACAAGATTGGATATCCGGACAAATGGCGGGACTACAGCAAACTTGAGATCGTGCGCGGAGACGAACTGGGCAATGTCGAGCGCGCACGGAAGTTCGAATTCGACCGGCAGTTGTCGAAGATCGGCAAGCCTGTCGACCGCGGTGATTGGGGCATGAGTCCACCGACTGTAAACGCCTACTACGATCCGCAGATGAACGACAT
>PLEA01000116.1 GCA_003136335.1 Acidobacteriaceae bacterium
TCGAACTCGGCGCCGACGACTACATCGGCAAGCCTTTCAGCCCGCGCGAACTCGTCGCCCGCGTCAAAGCCGTGCTGCGCCGCTTCGAGCGTCCCCTGCCGCCCAGCCCCATGAAAATTGGCGACATTGAAATCGATCCCTCGGCCATGACGCTCACCGTGCGTGGAAATCAGGTTCCCACCACCGCCACCGAGTTCCGCCTGCTCGATTATTTCGCGCGCCACAAGGGACGCGTCTTCAGTCGCGACCATCTTCTCGATTCCGTCTGGCGCGACACCGCCTACGTCACTCCGCGTTCAGTCGACGTCTATGTCCGCCGCATCCGCGAGAAAATCGAGCCCGACCCGGAGAATCCACGCTATCTGAAAACCGTACGCGGTGCCGGCTATCGCTTCGAGTCCCCCAAATGAGGAGAACGTGAAGAACCGCATCTTCTTCAAACTCCTTGCGGTTTTTCTGATAGTCATCGCCGCTACCGCCGCCATTCTCGACGTCATGATCGGCAGCGCCTGGGAAGCCTCGCTGCGCACCGAGATCGAACGCAACCTGACCCAGAAGACTCTTCTTTTCGCCCACCGCGTAGAAACCGACCGCGCTCACACTCTCACTCAGATCGCCGCTCAGGAAAGCCTGGCTGCCGGCGCCCGTGCCACCATCATCGATGCATCCGGAAAAGTACTCGCCGACTCCGAATCCAATCCCGCCAGCATGGAGAACCACGCCACCCGCAAGGAGTTCGCCGCCGCCCTCGCCGGCCAAACTGGCGAGTACGAGCGCCGCAGCGCCACCCTCGGCATTCCATTTCTCTATATTGCCGCGCCTGTCTCTGGAGGCGCAGTGCGCCTCGCCTATCCACTCTCCGATGTCGAAGCCGTTCAGGCGCAGGTTCATCGCCGGCTGCTTTGGGGCTCGTCCATAGCCTTCTTCATCGCACTGCTCGTCGCGGCCTCCGCCTCCGTCTGGACCTCCCGCCGCCTCCAGAGCATCGTGGATGTGGCCGTCCGCATCGAGCAGGGCGATCTCCACGCCCGCGTCGAAGACAAGCCGCTCGATGAGATTGGCCGCGTAGCCGCCGCCATCGACAAAACCGCGGGCCAGGTCGAACGCAGTTTTGCGGCCGTGCGTTCCAGCCAGCGCCAGCTCGAAACTCTGCTCAACAGCATGCAAGACGCGGTTATCGCCGTAAGCTCCGACGGCCTCGTGCAGTGGGCCAATCAGCCCATGGATCGCCTTGTTCCCCAGCACACGCGGCTCAACGCGCCGGTCGTGGAAACCATCCGCGATCCCGATTTCCTCGCCGCCGTCAGATCTGCTACCACCACCAAACAGGTAAAGACCACACGCGCCACATCCATCGTGCCCGGTCGCGTCTTCGACGTCACCGCCGCGCCCCTACCCGATGGCGGCGCCGTCGCCGTGCTGCGCGACCTCACCGAGACCGAGCGCGTCGAGAAAACTCGCCGCGATTTTATCGCCAACGTTTCCCACGAACTCCGCACTCCGCTGACTTCAATTCAGGGATATTCCGAAACCCTCCTCGACACTTCTGACAGCTCCGGTCACAGCCGGGAGTTCCTCGAAATTATCCGCAAGAATGCCTCCCGCATGTCGCGCCTCACTGAAGACTTGCTGACTCTGGCGCGCGTCGAATCCGGCGAGACCCGCTTCGATACCGAACCCGTCCCGCCCATCGAACTCCTGCACGACGCCGAAGAAAGCTTCCGCGAGATCGCCCGCAGCCAAGGCGTGGACTTGCAGATTATGGAATTGCAAAAAGTAGACGCGCCAGGGGGAAATGGCTCCCTCGAATCTCTGCCCTCGGTGCATGCCGACCGCGAAGCCATCCACCAGGTCTTTTCGAATCTCATCGACAATGCGATGAAGTACGGCCGCTCCGGCGGCCGCATCGTCCTCGGCGCCCGCCCCGCCCAACGCGGCATCGAATTTTATGTCCAGGATTTCGGCGCCGGCATCGCCTCCGAGCACCTGCCGCGCCTGTTCGAACGCTTCTATCGCGTCGACAAAGCCCGCTCCCGAGAATCCGGCGGCACCGGCCTAGGTCTCGCCATCGCCAAACACATCATGCTCGCCCACGGCGGCTCCATCCGCGCCGAAAGCGAACTCACCCACGGCTGCACCTTCCTCTTCACCCTCCCCACCACCTGAACTCACGTAGAAACAGCCGCCTCCGGCTGTCCAGTTGAGCGCCCCGTTCTTGTCTCTGCGTCTTTTGCAGAGACAAGGGCGGGGACTTTGACTTTCTCTCTCCAGATTCCTCTTGCAATCATCCGACAATGATCCTCAACCCTGCATTTCAAAAAATGACCAGAAATTCACACCTTGTTAACCATAAGCTCTACCGGAAATCCTATGCTTAGCCGGTGGCGATTCCATTCCACGGCGCACAGAATCGCGACGACGAGTCCGAAAGTTCTCTGCGTCGCCCACGTTCTCGAACGGCGGAAATCCTTATGAGCACCGCGACGAAGATTCCCGATCCTGAATCGGCTCATCACTACATCGTCCGCCGCACCGTGGAAGCGTGCCGCATGGCCCACGAAGCCGCTGGCGCGGCCGCCGAGGGCATCGCCACCGGCTCAACCGCTTTGCTGAACTCGCTGCGTCAGCGGGAACGCGAACTCGACACCCTCGATATGGAAATCGACAGCGGGGTGACCACTGCCATCACCGAAGTCGGCCCCGCGGAAGCGCGCGAACTGCTCGCCTGCATGAAGGTGATGATCGCTGTTGAGCGCATCGGCGACCTTCTGCTCAGCTTCGCCAA
>PLEA01000169.1 GCA_003136335.1 Acidobacteriaceae bacterium
GATGAACATGGTGGACGATGCCAGCGGAGATACGCTGGCACGGATGGGGAGTGAGGAGACGATCTGGGCGGCGTCGGGAGTGGTGCGCGCCTGGGGCAAGAAATACGGCATACCGGTGGCGCTGTATACGGATTGGAAGAATGTGTATGTACGAGAAGCGAGCTCGAAAGAGCAATTGCAGGGGGTAGTGCCGGTGACGCAATTTGGGCAGATGTGCCAGCGGCTGGGGATTCGCATTATTGCCGCCAATTCGCCACAAGCGAAAGGTCGGGTGGAGAGAAACCATGGCACCCACCAGGATCGCTTGGTGAAGAAAATGCGGCTGAAGAAAATCAAGACCCATGCGGAGGCGAACCTGTTTCTGGAGAAGGAATATCTGCCGGAACACAATCGGCGGTTTCGGAGAAACCCGGCGCAGCCCGAGGACTATCATCGAGCGGCCCCGCGGGCCGCGGAGTTGGAGGACGTTTTTCATCTGGAAACCGGACGAATCCTGGGCAACGACTGGGTGGTGCGGCACGACAACCGCTATTTCCAAGTCCAAGCTCAATCCCGACAGTATGCGCCGGCCAAGGGCAAAGTCACAGTGTGCGAATGGGAAGACGGGCGCTTGCAGATTCGCTATCGCGGTCGGGCGGTGAGTTGGGAGGAGATTCCAGGTCCGGTTCCAGCGGAGGCGGTAAGAACCAGCGAGGCCACGGCCCAGAAACAAAAGCCGCTCACGCCCAAAGCGGATCACCCCTGGCGGCAGGCCTATCGCAAGATGCGCCCCTGGAGCAAGCCCGGGCAGGTGCCGCTGATCCATGAAATGTCCGGTGGAGATCGCCCATGAAATGGCCGCGTGGCAGGGAGCAGAAAAAATGGCGGCGCGAAAGGCTGTGGAAAAGCCGCGGAGTGGAAAAGTCAAAAAACGACTTTCCCACTCCGCTTGGAAATCCCGCAAACCCCGCGGGATTTCCACTTTCCCACAGCCTCGGCGACTACGGGAGATTAACTAAAAATCGGACATTCCATTTACTAAGAAAAGGGGACACTTCTAATGTCGTAAGCATGGGGACATTTCTAATGTCGGTTGACAAAAACGATCGCTTCGCGTTGACATAAACTACCTCCGACGTTAGACTTAACAGTTTTCATAGCCCTCATTTTCCGGTCTATATCAGCGCCACATGGATGAGACTCTTCGACAACTAGGCGAATTACTGCTCGGAGCGGTGCCGACAGTGATTCTGCTGGCGCTGCTCTACGCGCTCTATACCACGATTGTGCACAAGCCGCTGCAGCGCGTGCTCGCCGAGCGGCGCAGCAAGACGGAGGGCGCGGTCGAGAAGTCGAGAGCCGATATTGCGGCGGCCGAGGCGCGCACGGCTGAGTACGAACAGAAGTTGCGGGAGGCTCGGGCGGTGGTATTCCGCGCGCAGGAAGCGCGGCGGCAGGCAGTGTTACAGGCTCGTACCAACGCCCTGAACGAGGCACGCAGCAAAGCGCATACACAGGTGCTGGCAGCGAAGAAAGATATCGAGAGCGATCGGGCCGCGGCGGAGAAGGGTTTGCCGGCCGATGCGGCGGCACTGGCGCAGGAAATCGTACGGCGGGTGCTGCAGCCGGCTGGAGCGGCGCGTTGATCACCTCGACGAACATGGCGTCAACCAAGAAAATCGTCCGCACGTGTTTTCTTGCGGTGCTGATGGTGAGTTGCGCCAGCCTGATGTCGCTCTGCGCGCAGGAACAACCCACTCATCCCGAGCAGAAGCAACCCGCTTCTCCTCAGCAGAAGAAGCAGGCCAGCGCCGAATCGGCGCAACAAGCGAACGGTCCTGGCAGACAACTCGCGCACGAAAGCAATGAAGCCGCCGGTGAAGGAAAAGACGAGATGGCCGAGTTCAAGGAGTCGGCCTCAGTGCGACTGATCGGCCGGCTCACGGGATTGAATTTGCAGCAGTCTTACTGGTTGAGCGTGGTGCTGAACTTTGTGGTCATTGCTGCCATCATTGTCTGGGCTGCGCGCAAGTATTTGCCGGGCATGTTCCGCGACCGCAGCGCCGCGATCCAGAAGGCGATGCAGGAGGCGCAGATGGCCAGCGAGGAGGCGCGGCGCAGGCTGGCCGAGATCGAATCGCGCCTGATGAAGCTGGATGGCGAAATTGGCATGATGCGCAATGCCGCCGAGGAAGAAGGTGCGGCAGAGGAATCCCGCATTCAGGCCGCCGCCGAAGAAGATGCGCGCAAGATTGTGGCCTCGGCAGAGCAGGAAATTGCGGCGGCGGCCAAGGCCGCGCGCCGCCAACTGACAGCCTACGCGGCCGACCTCGCGGTTGGACTGGCACGCAAGCAGATTCATGTCGATGCCGCCACCGATCAGGCTTTGGTGCGAAATTTTGCCGGGCAGTTGGGCGCAACCGACGAGCCGGGAAAGGACAGGAACTAGACCGTGGCTTCCGTCGCCAGCACCTATGCCCGGGCTTTCGCGGACGTGGTTCTCAGCGCGCACCTCGATGCCAGTCGAGCCGTAGGTGGATTGCGCGAGATCGCGAGGCTGCTGGACGAGAGCGCAGATTTGAGGCGGGTCTGGGAGAATCCCGCAGTGCCCGCTGAGCAAAAGCGCAATCTGCTGGATGCGATTGTACAGCGCGAGGGCATCGACAAGCGCGTGCGTAACCTGGTGGCCGTGCTGATTGATCACCGGCGAGTGCAGTTTCTGCAGAGAATCATCGAGCAACTGGAAAAGGAACTCGATGCGCGCATGGGATTTGCCGAGGCTCAAATTTCCAGTGCCCGCGTGCTGTCCGAGGCCGAGAAGCGAGCCCTGGAAGTAGAGATTGAAAAAACCACGGGCAAGAAAGTTCGTGCGCGATATGCGTTGGACCCGTCGCTGCTGGGCGGGGCGATGGTCCGCGTGGGGAGTACGATTTACGACGGTTCGGTGAAGGGCCAACTGGAGAAGATTCGGGAGGCGATGAGCTCTTAGTTCTTGGCCTCTGGCTTTTGGCTTGGAGCCAACAAACGCCAGCATTCAGGAGCTTCGATCGGCGGAGACTCCTAGCCGCGCCGCTGGTCGTAAGAACAATCCGGCGATGGGGGAGGACGACAGGCGGCAGGAATGAAGATTCAGAAAATGGGCTGTATCTAAGAGCCAAAGGCTAAGAGCTGAT
>PLEA01000420.1 GCA_003136335.1 Acidobacteriaceae bacterium
GCCACGGGGCTGATCTTTGGATTTGGACTGGTTCAGTACGGTATTGGGGGACACGAACAGCTGAACCAAGAACCGCTGACGTTTGGCAAGATTATTTATCACAGCGGGGAAACTTTTTTCACTCTGGGATACGGCGACATTGTGCCGACTTCGGGCGGGGCGCGGGCGCTTTCCGTGATCGAAGCCGGAATGGGCTTCGCATTTCTGGGCGTGGTGATTGGATACATTCCCGTGGTGTACGCGTCGTTTTCGCGGCGGGAGATTCAGATTTCCATGTTGGATGCGCGCGCGGGATCGCCACCGTCGGCGGTCGAGTTGCTGCTGCGACTGGCCGGGAGGTCAGACGATCCGGGAGTGGATCAGAAGGTTCTGGATGAAGTTCTGCGGGACTGGGAGCGCTGGGCGGGGGAGTTGCTGGAGAGTCACATCTCGTATCCGGTACTCAGTTTTTTCCGTTCGCAGCACAGTAATCAATCTTGGCTGGGCGCGCTGACGACGATGCTCGACGTGACCTCTCTGGTGCTGACTGGGATTGACGGAGTGCATCCGGGGCAGGCCAAACTTACCTTTGCCATGGCGCGACACGCGGCCGTGGATCTGGCACAGGTGGTGAATGCGAGATACGATTCCGCGGCGGCGGAGCGGTTGAGCGAGGCGGATCTGATGGCGCTGCGCGAGGCGCTTTCGGCCGCGGGATTGCGGCTGCGCAGTGACGAATATGGCCGGGACAAGCTGGCGAAGCTGCGCTCGATGTATGAGCCCTATGTCCATTCGACGGCGCGCAACCTGATGCTGACGCTGCCTTCGTGGAGGCACGAGCCGAAGACCCGCGACAACTGGCAGGCGGGTCCGTGGGATCGGCTCATTCAGGCGCGGGGGTTGGGGATGCTGGCGGCGGGCCCGCGCGCGCAGGGGCAAGTGCAGGCCGGTGAGGACCACTTCTGAGCATCGCCGCAGATACGGGCGCAGTTGGGCTGGCTTTCTTGCTGGTGGTGAGTGGAGACGTTGCAAGCAGCGTCTCTACGACAATCTGGCTGCGTGCTAACATCCTACCTTCCGGATTCTCACCCATGAAACATACTGGCGAGAACGTGGTGCGCATTGAGGCGGAAGCGCTGCGCGCGCTGGCGGACCGGATTGGCGGGCCGATGGCGGGGGCATTTGCGCGTGCAGTGGAATTGCTGTTTTGCTGCGCGGGGCGCGTGGTGGTGACGGGGATGGGCAAGAGCGGACTGATTGCGCGCAAGATTGCGGCGACGCTCAGTTCGACGGGGACTCCGGCGTTGTATTTGCATCCGGTGGAGGCGCTGCACGGGGATCTGGGGATGGTGGTGCGCGGGGATGTGGTGCTGGCGCTTTCGGCCTCTGGTGAGACGGAGGAGATTCTGCAGTTGCTGGCGACGATCAAGCGGTTGCGGGTGCCGCTGATTGCGATGACGGGGGATGAGATGGGTGGAGATCCCGACTCCTTCGACAAGCTGAGAGCAGGCTCTTGCCGCACAGAGCGCGGCAAGGATGGGGCACCTGCGGCGTTCCCAAATAAAACGGCGGCTACGCCGCCGCCAGCGGGCGAGTCGCCCGCTCCCCCACGTGCAATCTCGACTTTGGCGGCGGCGGCGGATGTGGCGCTGGATTGTTCGATTGCGCAGGAGGCTTGCGCTCTGGGGCTAGCTCCGACGGCTTCGACTACCACGATGCTGGCGCTGGGGGACGCGCTGGCGGTGACTTTGAGTGAGCAGCGCGGGTTCAAAGAAGAAGATTTTGCCAACTTGCATCCGGGAGGGAAGCTGGGCAAGCGGTTGGCGCGGGTGGAATCTTTGATGCATGCGGGCGAGGCGTTGCCGCGGGTGACGCCGCAGACGAAAATGCCGGACGTGATTTATGAGATGTCGCGGAAGAAGCTGGGAGTGACGGCGGTGGTGGAGGGCGAGAGGCTGGTGGGAATTGTGAGCGACGGGGATTTGCGGCGGTTGCTGGAGAAGCGCGGGAAAGATGTGATGGATTTGACGGCGGGCGAGGCGATGACGAAGGATCCGAAGACGATTACATCTGGAGAATTTGCGGCTACGGCGCTAGCATTGATGGAAGAGAAGAAGATTACTTCGCTGATGGTGGTGGATGAGAGAGGGAAGCTGGAGGGGATCGTGCACCTCCATGATTTGTGGAGCACAGAACTGGTGTAAGGAATTTGGCAATTGAGCAATCGGGTAATTGTGTAATTGAAAACCGAGGCTTGAGCCTTTCCAATTACTAAATTACCCGATTGCTCAATGACTCAATCTGGAAGGTGTTCCATGTATCACTACGATCCTAAGACCGCGCTGGAAGAATTGAATGAAGATGCGACGCTGCCGAATCCGGTGCATGTGCGGGATATGATTTTGCGCAAGAAGCTGACAGCGGACAAGTCACTGGAGTTGAACCGGCTGTTCGTCGAGTATCAGAAGTTTTTCGGCGAGGCGCAGAAGCTGGGGAAAGAGATATTGAAGCAACTGGGTTCTTAGTGGCGAGTGGCGGCACCGAGTAGCGAGTTTGGGGCTGCTACGGCGCGCAGTTCATCGTCCAGCCCGGAAGTCGATCAACTCCTCGCGTGTGAATCCCGCTTTCCTCAACTAGGACATCAGAGTTCCTTTCGGCAGGTCGCGCTTGTGACTGGGAACGACCGCACGGCGGCGGGAGGTGGAATGGTAGTCGATCAAGTGGCTGCCCGAGGTATGGTCGAGTGCGAATCCGTTTTGCTCTAAGAAACGAATGACTTGCGCGGTTTAATGGCGGGTAGCTTCGGCATAGTTAGCTCCTAACTCTGGCTACCAGCTATTACGTTAGGAAGCTGATCTTCAGCGCGAATACTCCAAATCCAGAGAGGCGACCAGCGTGTTGTCGTCGGTGGGAATGGGATCCTTGTGCTTGCGCAGGCTGGCGATGTAGCCGGAGATGGCATCCTTCGCCATTTCTCGAGCCTCGTCCAGGGTGCGGCCGAAGCTGACGCCGCTGGGAAGGGCGGGAACTAGCGCGGTATAGCCGCCCTCTGGTTCGGGCCGGAGCATGATGTTGTAGTGGTAGCGAGCCTTTGCCATAGCGATTGCAATCATTCTAGCGTGCTGGCCAAGGGCCAGTCAAAGAAACTTGCTCCCAGGCGTGGCGATACGCGCGACATCTGCCTCGCTCGCAGCTTCAATCTTCTAACTTGAACACTCGTTCCATCAGCAGCCATTTCTCGCCGGGTTTGGCCTGGGGTAATGATTTCTGAAACGTCCTCATAAGCCTCTCCCATTCCTGGACTTTTGGGTTCAGCCGATCGGCTTTGGTCTTAGCCTCAAACGAGAACGACTCGTTTACGT
>PLEA01000317.1:0-313 GCA_003136335.1 Acidobacteriaceae bacterium
CCTGGCAGACCATCAGCCCTGACTTGACGCGCGAGAACCCGGGCGTGCCGGCCAGTGTCGGCATACTCGTTCCCAAGGGCGCCGATAAACTGCGCGGCGTCATCTATGCGCTCGCCCCGTCTTTTAAGTCCGTGGACACTCTGTGGGCTGGCACCGACGATGGCCAGCTTTGGATGACCCGTGACGGCGGAAAGAATTGGACCGACATCACTCCCAAAGAACTCACGGCGTGGAGCAAGGTCACACAAATCTCGGCGTCCCACTTCGATGACCAGACCGCGTATGTTTCCGTGAGCCGATTCCGCATCAACGA
>PLEA01000317.1:348-8065 GCA_003136335.1 Acidobacteriaceae bacterium
ACTGGCAGTCGCTGCAACTGAATTTGCCGCATACGTCCATGCGCGATCTCTGGATCCACGAAAGCGATTTGATCGTGGCGACGCACGGGCGTTCGTTCTGGATTCTTGACGACATCGCGCCTCTGCGCGAAGCCTCGGCAGCGACTGCTAACTCGTCGCATCTGTTCGCCCCGGCGCCCGCTTATCGCATCCAGCGCGACACCTATACCGACACTCCGCTTCCGCCCGACGAGCCGGCCGCGGCCAATCCGCCCGATGGCGCGATTCTTGATTACTACTTGCCCGCGGCGTCATCCACAGTCACGCTCGAAATTCTGGATGCGCAGAACCATCTCGTGCGCCGCTTCTCCAATACCGACAAACCGGACGTCACCGAGGAAGAATTACAAAAGCAGTTGATCCCGCTGTACTGGGTCCGCGAGCCCCGGAAACTTTCGACCGACGCCGGAATGCACCGTTGGGTGTGGGACCTGCACTATCCGGCGCCCACTTCCGCGCGGCACGACTATCCGATCTCCGCGATTCCGCATGACACACCCCGTTTCCCTCTGGGACCGACGGTTTTGCCGGGCACTTATTCAGTTCGGCTTACGGTCGACGGGAAAGCTTCCACGGCGCCGCTGACCATCAAGATGGATCCTCGCGTCAAGACTTCGACGGCGGGCCTGGATAAACAATTCCAAGCGGAGACGCGCATGGCTTCCATCATGAGCGAGTCTGGAAAGGTGCTGCTTCAGGGCGGCTCGATTCGCGCTCAACTCGAAAAAGTAAGCGGACAAGCGAATGCTTCGACCAAAGAGGCCATCGAAACTTTCGAGAAAAAACTGACTGTACTGCTCGGCGCTCCCGGTGGATTCTTCGCTCCGCCTTCTCAGGAAGTCACGCTCGGCCGTGTCAACGGACAGGCCGGCACACTGTACATGCAAGTGTGGCAGGCCGATGCCGAACCGACGTCTTCTCAAATGGAAGCTCTCTCGACGACGGAACGGGACAGTACCGATGTGCTGAAGCGCTGGAGTGATTTTAAGAACACGGATTTGCCCGCGCTCAATCGTATGCTGCGGGAATCAAAAGTTCCGGAAGTCCAACTGGAGAAAGATGTGCATCAGGAAGAACCGCAGGGAGACGAAGAGTAGATCTCCGCGCGGATCTCAAGAAGGTGGTTTATTTAGAAAACCCTCAGAGCGCTTCCACGGCTTTCTGCAACTCACCGGCAATGGTCTGCGCCTCAGTGCCCGGCGGAAATTTCTTCGGCTGCCCGATGCGGACGCTGATTGTGTACGGCTTCACAAACTTCTTGCCAGCCTGCTTCACTTCAAATAGTCCCTCAATCCGCATGGGCAGAACCGGAATACCGAGATTTTCCGCCAGCAGGCCGATCCCGGCGCGAAACGGATTCATCGTTCCATCCGTCGTGTGCCGACCCTCGGGAAAGACGAGCACGCTGTAGCCGCGATCGACCGCCTCGCCGGCATAGGCGAAGCTGCGGCGGAAACCGGCCTCGCGCGGCAGTGGAAATAAATTCAGCAGCGAGACTCCCAGAGCCCACTGCACGCGGTCATAGATGCGTGTAAAAAAGCCGCGGTCCGGCGCTGGCGTGCGCAACGCTTCCAGCGCCTCTCCGCCGGTAGCGGTGGCCAGCCGATGCCGCAAACCTGCCGGCAACGCCGTCAAAATAAATCCCGGATCGACGTCGGCCACATGATTTGAGACCATCAGCAGCGGGCCCTTCACCCCGCGCAAGTGTTCGCGTCCTTCAATCCGCGGCCACCCCAACAACAGAATCGCCGGACGCATCAGCAGGTAATGCGCCAGAAGCCGCAGCCAAGTTACCGGCCAGCGCAATACCCAACTCGGATAGTGATACACCACGCCCGGCGTTGCATCTCCCCGGAGCATTCGTTCGAGATCTCCCACGGTTCGAACCGTGCTGAACCGCGTTTCGCTGAGATCGACCTGATAGCGATCCTCGAGCGTGCTCAGCAATTCCACCCGATCGAGCGAACTCAGGCCGAGATCAGACTCGAGACTCGTGTCCTCACGTAACCCAGTCGCAGACCGTCCCGTTACTCGCGCAATCAGGTCAGCCAGTGGCCGGTTCGCGCCGGTCGGCGCAGGCTGCCCGGCTAATTGCGCCTGCGCCACTTCCCGTATCACGTTTCGCCGCGGCTTCTGCGTGTTCGTCCGGGGAAAATCCTCCTGCGGCCACTCGACCCAGATGCGCATTCGTTGATACTCCGCCAGAGATTGATTGGCCCGCTGCACCACTTCTTCCAGCCTTGATTCGCCGCGCACGATCACCACCGCGCACGGCTCCGCATTCTCACCGCGCTCAATTCCGACTACCACACAATCTTTCACTTCCGCTTGCCTGCGCAGCGCCGCCTCCAGGTCCTCGGGATAAACATTCGTGCCACCTGGCGTGATGATTACTTCCTTCTTGCGCCCCTTGAAATAAAGATTGCCGGCCGCATCGAGCGCGCCGATGTCGCCCGTGGGATACCACCCTTGTGCATCCGCAATATGCTTATCGGAAACTTTCTGTGCGTCGCCACCGTCCCAGTACCCTGACGACACGCCTCCACCCCGCACCAGAATTTCGCCGTCTTCCGCCAGCCTCACCTCGCGACCCGGCAACACCTTTCCAATCGATCCCTTGCCCAGCCGGAACGGGTGGTTCACGCTGATCAGCGATGTCGTCTCCGTCAGTCCATAGCCCTGGATCACCGCGTATCCCAGCCGTCCCCAGAACTCTTCACTCTCGCTGTCGAGCGCCGCGCCGCCCGAAATAAACGCCCAGAACTTCCAGCCAAACTGGCCGTGAATCGCGCGGAACGTCCACCAGCACCGCAAAAAGTGTTGCCCCTCCGCGGAGCGGAATCGCCGCCAGAATGCGTCGGCTTCTCCGCGGTCTTCCAGATCACGCTCGAGTTTTTGCTTCAGCGATTGCAGCACCCGCGGCACGCTCACGAGCACAGAGACGCGCTCGCGGCGAATCGTGTGCAACACTTCCGAAGGCTTCAACTCATCTTGAAAAATTACAGTCCCGCCCAGCAGCGGAGGCAGAAGCATTCCCAGGAATTGCCCAAACACATGACTGAGCGGCAGTAGATTCAGGAAGCGCAGCGGATGCACGAATCGCTCATACTTTAGATATGCACGCATCTCCCGCTCCAGCGGAGCAAGGTTCGCCAGAACATTTCCGTGCGTGATCACCACGCCCTTGGGTTCTGCCGTGGTGCCCGAAGTGAAAACAATTTGCAGGATGTCGTCGCGGCCCAGCGCGACCTTCGGCGGCGCAGCCGATTGAGGAACCACCGTCTGCGCGAGATCCTCCAGACTGATAGTCGCCACCGAGGATTCCGCTCCCGCGCACTCGTGCAGATGACGCCGCGATGCGACCAGCAGTTTCGCCGAGACTTGCTGAGCGACCCGCGCCGCAAAATCGGCCGCCGATCCGTCGTCCAGGGGCACAACGATCACTCCACGCAGCGCGCACCCGAAGAACACCGCGACCCACTGCGCGCAGTTCTCGCCCCACAGCATGACTCGATCGCCCTTTGCAATCCCGCGCATCTCGAGTTCACAAGCAAAGCCGCAGGCCATCTTCAGGATCTCGCCGTAAGTGAGGGATTCAGTACGGTATCCGCGGCGCTGCCGGTAGGCGCACTCGTGCTCCTGTGCCTGAAAGTTCTCGAGGAAGAATTCTGCAATCGATTCGGCCATGGTAGGCAACGCACAGACTCCGCGGTCTCAGCGTCTCTCCCGGCTCCAGTCTAGCGGAACCGTTCGACCGGCGAATGAGTAGTAGTACAGTTTTGAAACTGCCCTATCCATCTAGTCCTACCGGTATGCTTTTTGCTCGTACCGCCCCTCACTCCCGCCCCACCCCCAATGCATCCGCCACGCGATTGATGTAGTTGAACCACGACGCTATCAGCGTGATCTGCAGAATTCCCTGATCGTCAAATCCGGCGGCGCGCAGTCCGTCGATATCATCTTTCCAAACCTTGGTCGCATCCTTGGTCAGCTTGACCACGTAATCCAGCATCACGCGATCCTGGGCCGTAATCGGCGCTGTGGTGTAGTCGTTCTTTAGCGCCTCGACCAATCCTTCATCCAACGTCACTCTACGCAGAAACTCTGCGTGTGACTCGATTCAATACACGCACCGGTTGGTCACTGAGACCATGGTGGCAATCATCTCGTGCCGCCGCCGGTCCAGCGGCAACTCTGGCGACATCAGCGCTCCGAAGGTGCTGAACGCGTGATACAGCGCCTGGGGAATCAGCGTATGCGAACCCACAATCGACGACGCTCCCGACGGATCTGGATGCACCGGATCGCCATATTCCTTCGGATAAAGCAGCTTCTCGCCCGCAATCGCCTGTCGCAGTTTTTCGTCGGCCTCAGGCAGGGAAACGGTTCGAATCCAGGTCATAGTTTTCCTTTTCGGTGGTTACGGGTGATCTGCCCACAATTTCGCTCTCGAAAAAATACACGGACGCGCGTCCCAGCCAAATAGCACATTCGTATTAGAGCCGTGCAAAAGTAGCGCCGCCGTCCCGGAGGCTGCGAGCCTGCCCTGAGGGCATCCGAAGGGGCGGGCGTCCTCGCCCACCGCGCGAAGGGCGAGGACGCCCCTCGGGACAGCCGGCAAGATCCGGTGCTACGCTGCCCACGCCGGCTCAGTGTCTTTCGCCCCGCAGCGTACTTTCCCGCCGGTTCCCTTGGTAACCCTTTCGTACACTCCCTTCTGGTAACCCTTGGTAACCATGCGGTTCATGACGTCCAGACGTACAATTGGCCTTGTCCGGAAGGTCCATCTGCCAATATGTGAGATGACCCTCGGAGCAGTACTCGGGAGAAGTTTCCCCGAGGTTCAGCGGTGGTTTATCGATACCAGGGTCTGGGGTTCGCACTCTTATGGCGTTGTTTGGGTTCAACAAGCAGAAGGCTCTCAACAATGCGGAGAAGTACGTCCAGCAGGGCAAAATCCAGAACGCCATTGCTGAGTACGAAAAGGTCCTGAAGAATGATGCCAAGGATCTGACGGTCACCAACACCGTCGGCGACCTCTATTCCCGTCTCGGCGAGCCCGATAAAGCGACCGTGTGCTTCAAGGCTGTAGGCGATGCCTATGCCAGCCAGGGCTTCACGGTCAAAGCTATTGCGATGTACAAGAAGATCTGCAAGCTCCAGCCTCAGCTCGAGAGCTTGCTGAAACTGGCGGAACTTTATACCCAACAGGGTCTTTTCAATGACGCGCGCGCGCAGTATCTGCAGGTCGCGGAAGAATTCCTGAAAGCCGGCGAGCTGGACAATGCGGTCCGCATCTTCCAGAAGATTCTGGAGATGGATCCGGAAAACAGCAACATGCGCGTCCGTCTGGCGGAAGTATATGTTCGCCTGAACAAGAAAACCGAAGCCTGGCAGATTTTCTCCGCGGCGGCCGAAAGCCTGCGCTCCAAGGGATCGCTCAGCGGCGCCGAAGAAATCCTGCGGCGCATGCTCACCCTCGATCCCGGCAACACTTATGCCTTGCTCATGCAGGGCAAGAACATGATCGAGTCGGGCGACGCGGCCGGAGCCGTTAAGGCTCTGCAAAAAGTTCCCAACATCGATTCCAGTCCCGAGGGTCTCCGCGATCTGCTCAAGGCTTACCTGCAGACAGGGCAACTCTCCGAGGCCGGAGCCGTGGCCAGCAAGCTGTTGTCCGTGCACAACGATCTGGGGGCAATCTCCAGCTTCGCCGACGCGCTCATGCAGGCCGGCCAGTACGAAACTGCTCTCCAGGTTTTCGATCAGCACGCCGAGCGATTGCTGGCGGAAAACTCGGATAAAGTGGTCGACAGCCTGCACGCCATCATCGGCCACGTGCGCGACAATCCCGACTCGCTGCAAAAATTGCTCGATCTGTTTCACAAGGCTGCAGACACCACCCACGTCAGTGAAGTCATGGAACTGCTGGCTCATGCCAGTGTGCAGTCGAATGACCTGGCGCGCGCCCGTGATCTTTACCAGAAGCTGGCCACAATCGAACCGGCGAACCCCCTGCATACTCAGAATTACCAGCAAGTGGTCAGCCAGCTCAGCGGCACTTCCGGAAACAAGCTCATTACCCCGGAAGAGGCGGTCGTCCTGGTGGAGGATCTGGAAGCCACCGCGCCTTCGGTTCACCAGCACTATACTGACGAGGTTTCGCTCGCGGTCCGCTCCGCCCTTACTGACGCCGAGCTCTTCATTTCGTACAACATGCCCGCCAAGGCACTGGGCCCGCTGGTCGCTGCATTGCCGCTGGCGCCCCAGGATCTTCGCATCAATCAGCGTCTGGCGGCGTTGCACACCCGCGCCGGCCGCTTCGCCGAGGCTGCACTGTGCTGCCGCACTTTGCAGAGCCTCTACTCCGAAGCGGAGTATCCCGAAGAAGCTACGAAATACGGGGAACTGGCCGAGCGCTACGAGGAACGTACTTCGATTCCCGTGCCCCGCGTATCCACCGACGACGCCCCCATTTTTCTCGACGCTGCTCCACAAATTCGTGCGCCTCAAGTGCACGCGCCTCAGAGTCACGAGCCAGAAGCTGGCCTGCCTGAGTTTTCAATCGAGGACGGTTCCGCAGAAGACGCTGCAATTCAAGACGAAGCGGCGCCAGAAGAAGCGACGCCCGAGAAAGAAGCCGCACCTGCGGCGAAAGGCGCTTCGCCCTGGCCCAAAATTGCCAAGCACTCCGACGAAATTAGCGTTCAGCCGGGTGCCGAGGCCGAGTTTGCTGTTGTCGACGAATCCTCCGCTGCGGCCTCAGCCGAGCCGGCTGCAGGTTCCGCTGAAATCGATCTCTCCTCGGAGTGGGACGACACCATCACCATCGAGGCCGGTGATCCCGCGGTAGAAGAGGCCGAAGCCGAGGTCACGAGCGCTGTTGGTGCTCCTGGAATTCCCGAGTCCGGCAAAGCCGATGAGACCATCGATGAGATTCGTTTCTATGTCGCTCATGGCATGCCCGCGCAAGCCATGGCGGCATTGGCCAAGCTCCAGACTCTGACCAGCGATCAAGGCAAACTGGATGAGCTTCGCGCCGAAGTCGAAGCCGCCGCCGAACCAGCGGAGGAAGCAGCTTCGGCCGCAGCGGAACCGGTGATCGAAGAACTCACCTCCGACGATATTCCGACGCTGGAAGTCTCGGTTGATGAAGTCTCGATGGATCAAGGTCCAGTCGGCGATGTTCCTCTGGTCGAAACGCCGGCAGCCGAAGCGGCCACAATCGTCGCCGCCGCGCCTCCGGTCGTGGCCGAGATTCCCGTCGCAATCAAGCCTGCGCCCCTGGTTCATGAGCCCAGCTCTGAGCCCGAGCCCGGTGTTCTAAAAGAATTTGTTTCAGACCTCGAAACCTCGTTGGGCGATGGCTTCTTGCCCGATGCAGCCGCCGGTCAACCCGTATCGCCCGCTGCCTCTGCCGGCGTTTACGCCGCGACAACTCATGCGGTGCCGAAGGCAGTCCCAGCCGCACACACCCCGCCCGCAGCGGTGGAAGAAACGCCCCCGGTTCTGGGAGAGTTTGTGGCCGACATCGAAGCGTCGCTTGGGGAAGACTTCCTGAAAGCCGCTCCCATCGCACAACCAGAGGCCCCGGCTCCGGTCGAAAAGGACGTACCCAAACCCGCGCCTCCAATTCCAGCGCCGGTCGTTACTCCGCCAGTCGTCACTCGGCCAGTCG
>PLEA01000342.1 GCA_003136335.1 Acidobacteriaceae bacterium
AGACGAAGTGGCGCGCAACGGGGTGCTTCAGAGAATAACTTCGGCCAGAGGTTTTCTGTGAGCACCCCTTGCTTTTTGTCTCCTAGACGCAGTGCGAGCCTTCCCCCGTCTTAAAGCCGCAATGCGGCCGAAAAGTGGCCCACGGCGTAAAAGCCGTGGGTTAGCTATTTGGGCCTAACTCATAGATAGCTAAAAAGTAACGGGATCCGAAACTCAGGCCAGCACTACCGGTTCCCGTACATCCACTCCCGCATTCCGTAATAGCTTGGCTACCGCATCCTGTTTCAGGCGCGACGCATCGAACTCCACTCGCACCGTGCCGTCTTTCACATTGAACTGCACCCGCCGGATGCCATATACCTCGCGCATCGTATCAATCGCGCGCAGTTCATTCTCGCCGGGAACCGCCCCGTACCTGAAAACCACCTCAAGATAAGTCATGGATTTAAACCCTTCGCTACGATGATTTGGATGTACCCGGCCATCCCGCCGGATGAATCCAATATAGAGCATCGGCAATCAAAGAAAACAGTCTTGCCTGAGCACTTGCAGTTAAGAGAGCGCGGTAAAAAATGAAATGACGGTGTCCAATCCCACTACCGCCCTCGCGCGCGACCCGGTGTGCGGGATGAACGTGAACCCCGCCTCCGCCAAACATGTCCACGAGCATGCTGGCAAGAAGTACTACTTCTGCTGCGCCGCGTGCGTGGAAAAGTTCAGAGCTCATCCTCAGGAATATTTGAATAAGCCGGCCCCGTTCTCATCGAACCTGGTGATGCTGGGAATGGCCGGTGCGGCGAAATCTTCGCCGTCGACCGGACGCACAATAACCATTCGATCCGCGCCCAAACCAACTGTAACCGCAGCGCCGGCGTATGTCTGCCCCATGTGTCCCGAGGTTCGAGAGAGCAAGCCCGGAGCCTGTCCATCCTGCGGCATGGCCCTGGAGCCCGACGTTCCGGTCACCTCTACGCGCACGGAATACACCTGCCCGATGCATCCCGAAATCATTCGCGCCGAGCCCGGGGCGTGTCCCATCTGCGGCATGGCACTGGAGCCGCGCACGCTGACCGCGGCCGCCGAAGAGAATCCGGAGCTACGCGACATGACGCGACGCTTCTGGGTCGGCGTCGTCCTGACCGCGCCGCTCTTAGCGATTGCGATGGGAAGCATGTTCCGACCGCAGTGGTTCATGGGCGCGCTGAGCGTGAACGGAATCTCGCTGCATGTCCCCTGGCTTGAGTTCGCACTGTCGACTCCGGTGGTCCTGTGGTGCGGCCTTCCATTCTTTCAACGTTTCTGGACGTCCCTGGTCAACCGCAGCCCCAACATGTTCACGCTGATTGGATTGGGCACCGGCGTTGCCTACGGATACAGCGTCATCGCCACGCTTGCGCCACAGATTTTTCCGGAGTCGTTGCGCACGATGGGAGGCTATCCCGACGTATATTTCGAGGCTGCCGCCGCCATCACCACGCTGGTCTTGCTCGGGCAGGTCATGGAACTTCGCGCCCGCAGCCGCACCAACGCTGCCATTCGAGCGCTCCTCGATCTGAGCCCGAAAACCGCGCGCCTCGTCACTGCAGACGGCACAGAAAAAGATATTCCCCTTGAACAGGTAAAGCCGGGCGACCGCCTGCGTGTGCGTCCCGGAGAAAAAGTTCCCGTCGATGGCGTGCTGCTCGAGGGACGCAGCGCCCTCGATGAGTCGATGATCACCGGCGAATCGATTCCGGTCGAGAAATCTCCCAACAGTCAGGTCATCGGCGCGACCATCAACTCGACGGGATCGTTCGTGATGCGCGCCGAGCGTGTCGGCTCCGAAACTCTGCTGGCTCAAATTGTTCAGCTGGTCGGCCAGGCGCAGCGCAGCCGCGCACCCATTCAGCGACTGGCGGACCGCGTGGCCGCCTGGTTTGTGCCCACAGTTGTGGCCGTGGCCGCCATATCTTTTGCGGCGTGGTTCCTGGTCGGTCCGCAGCCGAGACTGGCGCACGCGCTGGTGAACGCCGTCGCCGTCCTGATCATCGCTTGTCCGTGCGCCCTGGGCCTCGCGACGCCAATGGCGATCATGGTAGGCACCGGCCGCGGCGCCCACGCCGGAGTTCTGATCAAAAACGCCGAAGCGCTCGAGACCCTGGAAAAGGTCGACACACTCATCGTCGACAAAACGGGCACGTTGACGGAAGGCAAGCCTACATTAGCCGGAATCTCTGTTCCCGAGCAGGAAAACGGCGCCGAAACGTTGCGTCTGGCCGCGAGTCTGGAACGCGCCAGCGAGCACCCCCTCGGCGCCGCTATCGTCAATGGCGCGACAGAGCGCGGCCTGCAACTCTCAGAACCGAAGGAGTTCAACTACACCGTCGGCAAAGGTATTCGCGGCGTGGTCGATGGAAAACAAGTCGCCGTCGGCAGCGGGGCCTTGATGGTAGAAGTCGGCGCGTTCGATCGTCCCGATACTTCCCGTCCCGATACTTCGGTACTTCACGCCAAGGTGCCAGGCGGGACCAACCTTCTGGTAGCGATCGACGGCAAGTACGCGGGAAGTCTGGCTCTCGTTGATCCGATCAAAGCTTCAACTCCAGATGTGGTTCGCCAGCTCAAAGAGCAAGGCGTACGAATCGTCATGATCACGGGCGACAATCGTTTCGCGGCTTCCATCATCGCGCAACAGTTGGGCATCGACGAATTCGAAGCCGGAGTCCTGCCGGAAGGAAAGTTAGACGTAGTCCGCAAGCTGCAAGGGCAGGGAAGAGTGGTCGCCATGGCTGGCGACGGCATCAACGACGCCCCCGCACTTGCTCAAGCCGATGTGGGCATCGCCATGGGCACCGGCACCGACGTTGCCATGGAAAGTGGTGGCATCACTCTGGTGAAAGGTGATCTATCGGGAATTCTGCGCGCCCGCAAGCTGAGCCAGGCCACCATGCGCAACATCCGCCAGAATCTTTTCTTCGCCTTCTTCTACAACGCCATCGGAGTTCCCATCGCCGCCGGGGTACTCTATCCCTTCTTCGGCCTGCTGCTCAGCCCCATCTTCGCCGCCGCCGCCATGAGCTTCAGTTCCCTATCGGTAATCACCAACGCCCTTCGCCTGCGCCATGTGAAGTTGTAAAACCGTGTCGGATGGACTCTCTCTTCGACAAGCTCAGAGCAGTTCTCCTCGTCTCATCGGAAGATGAACTTCCAAGCATGACCACGATAAAAACAGCTAGCGCAATTCCCCCGCCGACAATCACAACTCTCCCCGCCACGAACATACGCCACCGTGAGGTGCCGACTTTGCGCTCTTCTTCCATGACCCTGCCGAACACAAAGCCTACTCCCTGTTAGTTGTTTGGAAAACGCTAATGATGGCAGCCGTCTCCTGCTTTTACCGGACACCCCCGGGCCAGATTCACTCAGGTCCCACACTTTTTCCGAGTATTCACGGCAGTATCGTACTGCAAATCTCATCACAGCTGTGTGATTGACCATCCAATTTCACGATCCTTTGGGTCTGGAAAGAAAACGCAGCGTAGAGGACAGAGCAATGAACAACATCAATTCCACCTACAACAGCAAACATGAGAGTGCAAAGTCCGCATGTGCCCTCTGTGAGGGCGTTTTCGCACATGAATCGTGGTGTGCAACTCGAGATCCTGGAGCGTCCTACGCCTTCCAGATCGTCGTGGACGCTTCCAAGATAACGCCCTGGGACTTCCTGATACTCCATTCGCTGGGTGTCGCTTGGGCGGGGATCCATTCGTAGTCTGCTCTTTGAACCGTAGGCGGGGAACGGTCGTTGAATCAGAGAAGCGGTTGGCCGCGGAACGCACGCCCAGCCGGCGAAACTTTTAGGTTTCGAGAAAGATCACGGATTCTGCGCTTGCTGGCGCCACGATGCTCCGGCCCGACATAAGCGGGGCGATGTCTTTGCCATCCGAGGCGGGGAGAATCTGGTAAACACCAATCAGATCGCTCTAGTCATTTTTGTCGCGACCAGCACTCCCAAAATCGTGGCCGTGTTGCGAACGCTTCCCGAGATCGTTATGAGAGCGTCCGACACGGGCGGATGTTGCTCCGCCAGTGTCGCAAGACGCTCGCTGACGTCATGGAGTTGCTCGACTTCGTGCAGGATGGCCTCAATAGGCATGAGCGGCACCGCTGGGGACTTCACCGTTCGGAATGGTCAAGCGTGTCCTCGTGACCACGCGGGTAACAATGTCTTCCGCGCAATCCCGATACAAGGTATGTAGCGTGCTGCGCCAGCCGATCAGTTCCCCGCGGGCGAACTCAGTTTCTATCCCTTCGGGGTCTTTGTGGTGCTCATCATGGAAACTCTTCAGAAGGAATTCGCCCTGTTCTACCAGGCGCTTGATAGTTTCTGCGTTTTGAAGCGCTAAGTGCATGCTTGCCCTCCTTTGGCGCGATCCGATTGCGTATCGTTTTGCTGGCACGAGAAGGCGGAGGTAACTCCGTCTCCTGGTGCCAATAAACTCAGGGCGTGCCTTACGCTGTAACAAGAGCCTCGTGCTTGTGGAAGGTCGAGGTGACCACGTCAAAGGTGTGCACCTGGGGCGTTCCCTCGATAAATCTTGCCAACGTCTTTAGCACCTGCGGATAGGCATTGGCGTTGTAACTGTCGGCGTCGTTCTTGTTGTCCCACAGACTGATCGCGGTCACATCCACTCCGCCGGGGCCAGCGAAGGTGATTTCGTCCTTAAAACCATTCTGTTTACGAAGTAAAGGAAGGACGTCTTTTTCAAATACTCGCGTGTAATCGGATAGCATATTCGATTTCAAATGGATAGAGATATTGCGTGCAAACATAGGCAACTCCTTAGGGTTGGGGTTGCTAAGAAAG
>PLEA01000098.1 GCA_003136335.1 Acidobacteriaceae bacterium
GAGGCGACGAACCACAATGTCAGCGGGACGAGCGCCACGGCCGACACGCGCTCCATCCACCAGTGCTCGACCCCCTCTTTCGCCGAGCCGAGGCCCATGGCGCGAGCCAGGGGCGAGCGCATGCGTTGACGGTCCATCGGCTTTATCCTGCCACAAATAAGCTGGCGACCCAGGCGGCCACGGTGAGCGCCACGCTCGCCGCCACCACGGCCCATCCCGACGCGTAGATCGACCGGAGGGCGAATCCGTAGCCAGCGTCCCAGACGAGATGCCGGATGCCGCCGCAGAGATGCAGAAAAAACGCGAGGGTGCACCCGAACAGCGCGAGCTGACCAATCCAGGACGCGATGGCGCCTTGCACCATGGCGTAGGCGTGCGGTCCTGTTGCCGCCGCGATCAGCCAAACAACCAGCACAACGGCACAGGCGCTCAAAACCACGCCGGTTATCCTATTGACGATCGAGAGGACCGACGTGAGCTGCGGGCGGTAAATCTGAATGTTAGGAGAAAGCGGTCTGGTTCGCTCTGCCGTGGACTTGGGCATCGTCAATTTTCACTCTTTTGCGGTTGTCAGCTTCGGCGCTCGATCACCATTTTCTTGATATCGGCAATGGCCTTTCCGGGATTCAATCCCTTCGGGCAGGTCCGGGTGCAGTTGAGGATGGTATGGCACCGGTAGAGTCGGAACGGATCTTCGAGGATGTCGAGCCGTTCGCCTGTCGCTTCGTCGCGGCTGTCAACAAGCCAGCGCCAAGCTTGGAGAAGCGCGGCAGGACCCAGGAAACGATCGCCGTTCCACCAATGGCTGGGGCAGCCCGAGGTGCAGCAGAAGCAGAGGATGCATTCGTAGTAGCCGTCGAGCTTGCCGCGCTCCTCCGGGAACTGGAGCCGTTCCTTCTCGGGATTTGGGGTCTTGGAGGGGAGCCAAGGTTCGATCATCTCGTATTGCGCAAAGACATGCGTGAGATCAAGGACCAAGTCCTTGATAATCCTCATATTCGGCAAGGGATAGATCTTCGCCGGCGTGCCCAGATCGGAAATGAACCTCGTGCAGGCGAGCCAATTCGTGCCATCCATATTCATGGCGCAGGAACCGCAGATCCCCTCGCGGCAAGAGCGGCGGAAGGTGAGCGTCGAATCCACATTGTTCTTGATCCAGAAAAGAGCGTCCAAGACCATAGGGCCGCAATCGTCGAGATCCACTTCGAACGTATCGATCCTCGGATTATCCCCGGAGTCCGGATCATAACGATAGATCTCGAATGCCTTCACTCGCCTAGCGTCAGTCGGGGCAGACCACGTCCGTCCTCGGCCGACACGCGACCCTGGCGCAACGCCAAAGTTTCTTGGCACCGGAAACCGCTTCAGCACCGTGACGCGAGGCACTTGATCTGAGGATCGGATAATCACCGAATCTGCCTTTGGATCAGGTCATGCGTCGGATTGGCGCATCGAAGTGGGTAGCTGACGGTCATTGATTCTTCGAACGTTGAATGGCGTTCCCTTCTTCGTCAACAACGAGGCAGAAGCGGCGGTTCTTATGAAAGAACGTCAGCCGATAGCGCCCAGCGTCCTCATCCCCGCGCTCGCAGCGGTCGTGATCTTTTTCTCGCGCATCCGAACCTAAACGAGAGAGGGCTCTGCATTAAGCCATTGTCCGATGACAGCCGCAACGATCCGGGGGCGCCCTCTTCAAACTCGATTGCGGCCATCGCCATGATGCGGCGCAAAGTCGCGGCCGCACTCCGTAATTCTCAGTGTATGTCCGCTATTTCGGCCTGACCAAGTAAATATGATATCTGCAAGAAATTGAACGAAGAAGCCCTCGTAAGTCATGCCTAACGAGCATCCTGGACAATTGCCCATTTCGATGGGCTACTCGACGAAACGCTCAAACAGATAATTCCTGCGAGCATGCAGTCGCCATCGATATCGGGCGTGGATTGTGCGAGAGCGGGGTCGGTTCCCGCTCCTGCTCGCTGACAACCGCAAGGTGGAGCTAGAAGTCTGCGNNACACACTGCGACAGTTGGGCGCGCATCGCGGCAGCAGCGTCGTTTCATAGTCCCTCGTGCGAGCTCGGAGAGACTGAGCCATGGCGAAGATACTCAAGGTCGGCGATCACGTGACATGGAACTCCGAGGCGGGGCAGGTCAGCGGCAGGATTGTGAAAAAGCACACGAAGAATGTGAATTATAAAGGATACGTCCATCATGCGAGCAAGGATGACCCTCAGTATGAGATCAAGAGCGATAAGACGGATCACATCGCCCTACACAAGACAGCAGCGCTAAAGCTCCTTCACCGGTGATCAACCCGTGCGACACTTGAGCATCATCTTTGTCGCGAAGTGTTCCTTTGAGTTCCAGTCATGAGCTTTTCTGATATACTCGCCGATGCCATTCTTTCCATGAACTCCGATGCGATTATCGCTGCGAACAAGGACGGTATCATTCGTTTCTGGAACCCTGGAGCGGAGCGCATTTTCGGCTATGCGAGCGGCGCCGCCATTGGGCAATCGTTAGACATCATCATCCCGGAGCGGCTGCGAAAGCGCCATTGGGACGGGTATTACCACGTCATCAAGAGCGGTGAGAGCCGTTACGGTCATGGCAACATCCTCGCGGTGCCCGGGATCAAAAAGGACGGCGCAGGGGTCTCCATCGGGTTCACGATTGTGCCACTGCGGGACGCAGCCGGCCAGCTGATCGGCTTAGCGGCGATCATGCGCGATGTTACCAAACGCTTCGAGGAAATTCGCGCGCTGAAGCAGAAGCTCGCGGAAGCGACGAAGGCCGCAAGCTGATGCGGCGGCGCGCCCGTTCCCATATATTGAGTTTGCCGTACCGGTTCTTCACCATTGGACACTCGACTCGCTCAATCGGCGAGTTCGNNCCCAAAACGCTGTCTGAATCCCAAATCGAATACGAGCACATAGCGGCGCTCGGGGGCCTGCGTGGACGGAAGCGGGATGTGCCGGCGGACGTGAACGCGTTCTGGCAGAATCAGAGGTTTCACAATTACGCGGACTACGCTATGAGCGAGGACTTCCATTCTGGCCTGATCAGGCTGCGCGAATTGGGCCATGCCACGCAGTGCGCAATCATGTGTGCGGAGGCCGTGTGGTGGCGATGCCATCGGCGGATCATCGCTGACTATCTGATTGCCGCAGGGGAGATGGTATTCCACATTCTCGGACGGAATCACATCGATCAGGCCCACATGACGGACGCAGCTAAGTGTGGGCCGGTTGGAACGCTGACCTATCCTGGCGATGCTTAGAAAGCTCAGCGGGGCCTATTCAGGCACGAGCTGCTTACGAGTTTTCGATAGACTCGTGAGGATAGGGGACCAACGCTGGAAGGCGATCCCCACCATTCCCGGCCATGTGCTCAGCCATTTCGCTGAACCAATGAAGTGGGCTGTATGACTAGCACTCACCACGTTCCGCTCACGCATGATCCCATCGAGGCGAACCTGAGCCCGGCGGACGACCGCGTTCTCCTGAATAGCTGGTTGCCGCCCCAGGTTGGCGTGGTGCCCAAGATCAGGATTGGCCAGCGTTGGATAAACGTGCTGCGGGCCTTACCGCTTGGTTTTGTGCTCGCGGTCATCGGAGTGGCCGTGGCTCAGGCGTTGCGGGAGCTGCCGGCGGTGCAGGATTTCCTCGTGCGATACCCTGGGGTCCCGCCGTCCGCGCAAGCGGTCACCGCCGGTTTCCCGGCATGGCTGCGGGTGCAGCACTTCCTGAATCTTCTCTTCATGGCTTTTATCATCCGCTCCGGTATCCAGGTTCTCGCCGACCACCCGCGCCTATACTGGAAACGCGACTGCACACCCGGCACCGAGTGGTTCCGCTTTCAGAAAGCCGTTCCAACTGGGCGCATATGGACCGCGAAGGACGATTCGGTGACCATACCGGGCTGGCTGGGCATCCCCGGCATCCGGCACTCNNATCGGGCTTGCTCGCTGGTGGCATTTCTCGTTCGGCTTGCTGTGGATCATCAATGGCATCGTCGTTTACGGACTGCTGTTCTGGACTGGTCAGTGGCAGAGGCTGGTGCCGACCACGTGGGAGGTGTTCCCGAACGCGGTCTCCACAGCGTTGCAATACCTATCGCTCACTTTCCCCATCGATGAAAGCTGGACCCGCTACAACAGTCTCCAGCAGCTCGCCTACTTCATCACCGTGTTCGTTGCCGCACCCGTTTCCATCCTCACCGGCTTTATGCAGGGCCCAGCAATTTCAAATCGGCTGGGCTGGTTGGGTAGAGTATTGAACCGACAACGGGCACGGTCGATCCACTTTATCGCGATGTGGTGGTTCCTGCTCTTCATCCTTGTCCACGTGACTTTGGTGTTCATTACCGGAGCACGGGTCAATCTGAACATGATGTTCGCCGGGGTGCACGACAGCTCCTGGAGCGGGTTTACGATTTTCGTCCCGGCAATGGCGCTGGTGGCCGCGACCTGGTGGGTGGCCTCGCCGTTCACCATCCGGCATGCGCGCGTCGTTCAGAAGATCGGCGAATTCATGATGTGGCCGTTCAACGCCCTGACCGAATGGTGGGACCCGAACAGCCAACTAACGGAGGATGACATCTCACCTTATTTCTGGCCAAACGGCACTA
Organism: Acidobacteriaceae bacterium; assembly: GCA_003136335.1. Next base: position 4,631 of record PLEA01000098.1, read on the forward strand.
TGCCGAAATCAGTCGAGTTTGATGCGCTGGTAGCTGAAGGTTTTAAAAGCTTTGCTCTGCGAGTTGGCGGTTTGGTGGAAAGGCCCAAAGTGTTCTCCTACGCCGAGCTGAAGGCGATGCCCAAGCAGGAGCAGATCACCACACACTTTTGCATTCAGGGATGGTCCGGTGTCGCAAAGTGGGGCGGCGTTCCGATGCGTCACATTCTCGAATTGGTGCGCCCGACACCCGATGCCCGCTACGCCGTGTTCTACTCACTGGCCGACGGCAGCGACACCGGGCGCTACTATGACGTACATCGAATATCCAACATGCGTCACGAACTCACCATCCTTGCGTACGAAATGAACGGCGCGCCCGTTAGCGTGCTGCACGGCGCACCACTGCGGCTGCGCTGCGAAAATGAGCTTGGGTTCAAGATGGTGAAATGGATCGCGGCAATCGAGTTCGTCCATGATTTCGCTGACCTTGGCGCTGGTCAGGGCGGCTATAATGAAGATCATGAATTCTACGGTTACCGGATGCCTATCTAAGCGTTCCGCTCAGGCAACCGTTGGGCAACTGGCGTATATGCCCGAGATGAGGCACCGACGTGCGTAACAGGACCGAGCCATGGTCAAGAAGTTCAAGATTGGCAATCACGTAAGTTGGAATTCAGAAGCCGGCCGGGTGCGTGGGAAAATTGTCAAAGTGCATCGACGCAACGTTACCTACAAAGGTTACGTTCACCATGCGAGCCCGGATGAGCCGCAGTATGAAATCAAGAGCGATAAAACCGATCATGTCGCCTTGCACAAAGCTGCGGTACTGAGACGTCTCGACTAATCGCTGGATGCGAATCTTATAACGCGGCGGCAGGAATGGCTCTCACGTTCTTCACCATCGGTCATTCAACGCGCGCGATCGGCGAGTTCATTGAATTGCTTACCGCTTCGGAAATCGGTCTCGTGGTCGATGTCCGCACGGTCCCGCGCTCGCGGACAAATCCGCAATACAA
>PLEA01000553.1:0-2547 GCA_003136335.1 Acidobacteriaceae bacterium
TGCGGGTGTGGATGCTGTTGTTCGCCTGCTCGACAAGGCGCCGGGACAGGTGGGGCGAGTCAGTCGGATTAGTGACGCGAAGCGACATCATTAAGCCTCTAGTCTGGTCGATAAATCTCTAGCTGAACGCCTGGTCGGCCCGGAAGCGAACGATGGTCAGGCCAAGAGGGTTCACGGCAAGCTCACTGTTCTTCACGTTCTCGCGGAAGACGTACGTAACGCTGGCTGTCCATCGCTCCCGCTTGAGCTCGGTATGATCCGCGGGATTGGTGTACACCTTCTCGAACTCGAGGAAAAGCAGCGCAAGAATAACGGCGGGTGGACGCACGCACTTCGATCGAAGAAGCGGCTGGATTTGACGGATGAGATAAATTTGGGACCAACGTGGCATATGCGCCTCCAGCAGGGGCTTAAGGCGGCTGCTTTTAGCGCAAACCTAAACGCATTGAATCATGCTGTCCAATAACTTTTCGGATGGAGTTCATTCCTGGGGGTTATGAGTCCGAGAGGCAGAGTGATTCGACCTGGAACTTGTTGTCGAGGTCGGCATGAGAAAAGCTCCATCGACGTTGCAATAAAGGACTTACCCATCGTCGCTTGTACCATCTTCGAGAACCCATATATTTCCGGGCAACCTGCGGCGATTGTTCTGAATAGCACTGCGAGATGGCGATTCCTATCACTGCCTCATTGAATCTCAGGCATTCTTGGCGAATGACTTTCCTTCTGTAAGCCCCGCTTGTTCAATAGGTTCCGTATCCGCACAGTGGCTTTGTCAGCGGGAATTGGATGTGACGAATCGGGCTAGCGCTGTCTTTAATAACCTGCAGGAATGAACTCGATACGAAAAGTTATTGGACACGGCAGCAGGAATGAATCATGTTGGTTAACATCGCCGGTCCCTCACGGACTTGTCCAGCCGACGCCGACAATGGGCGGTTTCGAACCTTCCTCCCTGCCGCAAGGGGATACGTCAGCATCGCAACCGACAACTTCGTGAGCGCTAGCGCAAGAACTTCACTGGTGAGGTGGTATTTCGGATGCTAGAGGATAGAAATCAAGCATATGACCCTGCACCCGACGACAAGGAGCGAAAGGGTATTCAGAATGATAAAAACTTTGAACCCCTGCTAGACACGGACGAGGCTGCGAGACTCCTGAGAATGCATCCCAGAACTCTGCGAACGAAGGCGCGGATCGGCTCGATACCGGGCGTCCAAGTCGGTAGGCGCTGGCGTTTTCGGGCTTCAACGCTGAACCGTTGGCTGGGAAAACTCGCCAGCTGAACAAACGGCGAGCTAGAAAAAAACATCTCGACCAAAACCCACATGCGATCTATTCTGGCGGTGTCCGCCGACACCGTTTAGACAGAGGAGGATCTTTGTTTAGACGGACGCGTTACCAACATGGAAGCGTAGAACGAGAAGAGCGGAAGAAGGGTCCGGCAGTCTGGGTCTACCGATGGTGGGAAGAAGACATCAACGGAAAGCTGTTGCATCGCAAAATGCAGGTTGGGGATGTCAAGAAATACCCCACCGAATCTGCGGTGCACGCAGCAGCAGACGCTCTTCGGTTAACCATCAACAATCGCTGCGAACATCGGAACCTGCGGCGAACTACCATCAACACGCTGTGGGAGCACTACTCTCAAGAGGAACTGCCTCTCAAAGCTCTGTCCACACAAGATGCGTACATCATCTACGCCAAAAACTGGATTGTCCCACGCTGGGGCAATCTGCCACTGGAACAAGTCAAGACCGTCGAGGTGGAGCGCTGGCTACGAGCGACAGGAGTAGCGAATGGCACTCAAGCGAAGATAAAGTGCGTGATGTCGGCTTTGTTTTCGCACGCCGTTCGGTGGGAGTTCTGTGGCCACAATCCCATCTCGTCGGGCATACCTGTCGGAAGCGGGGGCAAGCGAGGTCCCAGCACCGGCGTGCGGATCAGCGCCAAACGTCAGAGTTCCCCTTTGGTCTTGTCCGCAGAACAGGTCAAGATGGGCCTAGCAGGGTTGGAATTTCGGGATCAGCTTCTCGTGTTTCTAGAGGGTGCGTTAGGAATACGTCAAGGGGAACTCGGGGCTCTGCGCTGGCTCGACTGCGATTTCGAAAATATGAGCTTCAGCCTGCAACACTCGTACTATTGGCGTCGAGGTGGGCACCTGAAGTGCACCAAAACGGAAGCATCGGCCAAGCTGTTGCCGATGCATCCAAGCCTGAAACATGCCTTGCTCGACTGGAAGTCTCAGAGTCTTTACAACCAACCGGAGCATTTCATCTTTCCTTCGGAAAGACTGAAAGGCAACAAACCACTCGATCTGGCGTCAGTGCTCAAGAAGAAGGTCCAACCTGCGTTCAAGAAGATCGGCATCGCAGGCGTGGGCTGGCACACTTTTCGGCACACGGTGGGAACCATGTTGGCGGAGATGGGCGAGCATCAGCTCACAATCCGCGACTACTTGCGGCACAGCAACCTGCATGTCACGAACAAGTACCTGCAGGCGACATCGAAGACCAAACGCTTGGCACAAGACAAATTGGTCGACGC
>PLEA01000553.1:2606-4164 GCA_003136335.1 Acidobacteriaceae bacterium
ACCAACTGAACTACGTCCCCACTCGCCAAATCAACAAGATGCGAAATCGGCAGTGTTTATGCGACTTTGCACGATTTGCATATGTTGCACAGATTGCCCAAGATGACCCGAAATGATCCTAATCCGGTCTGAACCGCCCATAAACCGCCAGTAAGAAATCACGGGAAACCTCGTAGCAAATCCATCGTAACAGCTTCCGCGAGAACGCGAAAGGGCTCCAGCTTTACCCGCCGAGCCTTCGGGGCAACACCAATCTAGCAACTGCATCTCTTGCGTCTTTTTTGGGTACTCATCCGTATTACGAGTATGGTGGGGACGACCGCACTATCGCTGGAGGGGCCTGTGGCAGTGGATGCGGATGTGGTCCGGCTTCGCCGAGGCGACCTGAACGCTCTCTCGGAACTGATTACCCGGTACCAGAATCGGCTGTATCGGTACCTGCTGCGCATCGTGCGGCAGCCCGCCGAGGCGGAAGACCTGTTCCAGCAAACGTGGTTGAGAGTGGTCGAAAAGATTCGTTCCTTTGATGCAAGCCGCAATTTCGACGCCTGGCTGTTCACGCTGGCGCGCAACCTGGCGATCGATCATTTGCGCCGGATTCGTCCGGAGAGCCTCGACGAGCCGCTCGCCAACAGCTGGCATAGCGAAAGTGTGGCGGACCGGATTTCAAGTAAAGACCACACGCCGCTCGATCACGCGCTCGCGGCCGAGCGCCGAACGGAGATCAGCGAAGCGATGGCGGGGCTGCCGATGATCTATCGCGAAGTCCTCACACTGCGGTTTGAGGATGAGATGAAGATTGAGGAAATCGCGCAGGTTACAGCGGTTCCAGTATCAACGGCGAAGTCGCGGCTGCGGCGTTCGCTGGAACAGTTGCGTGACGCGCTCGAAGCGCGGTATCCCGGAGGTACATGGCAATGANNCGAGCGCGGAAGAAAAGCAGGTTGCGGAGCACGTGCGGTCTTGCATCGCCTGCTCGAACGAATTGGAGGCTTGGCGGCCGATTGCGAGCGAACTCCGCCGATTGCCGACGCCCCAGCCTTCTTCGTGGCTGGTGCAGGCGACGCTGGCGCGTGCCGAGGCGAAGTTCACGGAACAGGCCGAGCACGATTGGAACCACCGCCTAATGATTATTGTCGTGGCTTTTTCGTGGCTGCTGACGATTGCGAGCTGGGCGGTTTTCCACGTTGTGAGCCGACGTTTCGAGAGGTTGCTCGGGCCGCAGTTCAGCCATACGTGGATCAGTTTTGCCGCGTTCACCGCCCTAGAGTGGCTCGCGGGAGGGGTGGCCGCAGTAATGCTGGCAATCCGGCAGCGCGGCGAAAGGAGGCTGGTATGAGCCGCTTCACAAAGGAATTGCGCGTGATCCCAGAAGCAGCGTGGATCTTTGCATGGTTCGCCTATTCGTGCCTCACCGTGTGGTTGTTCTTCTTCGTTGCACCAAAGGATCCGGAGATGGCCAAATTGCCGCGCTGGGGACAAGCGCTGCTGGTTTACGGATTTTTCCTGCTCATGGTGGCTTGGGTTGCGCTGATCGGATACATCTACGGGGATGCGA
>PLEA01000265.1 GCA_003136335.1 Acidobacteriaceae bacterium
GGCGTGGGCAAGACGGAGATTGCGCGACGACTGGCCAAGCTGGCGAATTCACCATTCTTGAAAGTCGAGGCCTCGAAGTTTACCGAAGTCGGATATGTGGGACGCGATGTGGAATCGATGGTGCGGGATCTGGTGGAGATCGCGATCGACAATGTTCGCGAGGAGAAGTTGGAGGACGTTGCCGACAAGGCCGAACTCAATGCGGAAGAGCGGCTGCTGGATATTCTGCTGCCGCCGGCACCGCGGCCGGATGGGAGTTCGACTGCGGGCGGCGTGGTGATTGACGGGAGCACTGCTTTGACGGAGTCTTCGAGCCGGACGCGCGAAAAACTGCGGCAGCAATTGCGCGAAGGAAAGCTGGATGATCGCACGGTGGAGATCGATGTACGCGAGCGCAATTTTCCGTCGTTTGAAATTATGACGAATCAGGGCATGGAGGAGATGGACGTCAACATCAAGGATATGTTGCCGAACATCTTTGGGCAGCGCACCAAGAAGCGGAAGATGAAGGTGAATGAAGCCTTCGAGTATTTGATTCAGGAAGAAGAGCAGCGGCTGATCGATATGGACCAGGTCACGCGCATGGCGATCGATCGCGTGGAGAATTCGGGGATCGTGTTCCTCGACGAGATCGACAAAATCGCTGGGCGCGAAGGCGGTCATGGGCCAGACGTTTCGCGGGAAGGCGTGCAGCGCGACATTCTTCCCATCATTGAGGGCACCACGGTTAATACGCGCTATGGAATGGTGCGCACCGACCACATCCTGTTCATCGCGGCGGGCGCGTTTCATGTGTCGAAGCCGAGCGACCTGATTCCTGAACTACAGGGGCGGTTTCCGATTCGCGTCGAGCTGCAATCGCTGACCATGGAAGATTTCGTGCGGATTCTCACGGAACCGAAATCGTCGTTGGTGACGCAGTACACGGCCCTGCTGGAGACCGAAGGTGTGAAACTGGAGTTCACGCCGGAGGCGCTGGATGAGATTGCGCACTTTGCATTCCGCGTGAATGAGAGTACGGAAAACATTGGGGCGCGACGCCTGCACACCATCATGGAGCGCGTCCTCGACGAGTTGAGCTTCGACGCTCCGGAGAAGAAGGGCGCGCATGTAACCATTGACGCGGAATACGTGCGCAAGATGCTCACCGACATTGTGAAGGATCAGGATTTGTCGCGGTACATTCTGTAGGAAAATCCTTAACCACAGAGGGCACAGAGGCGCACCGAGGAACTCCCGTCGAACTTCCTCTGTGTTTCGCTGTGTCCACTGTGGTTTGTCTTTTGATTTTGTCTTTTGATTATGAAAATCATTGACCGGCACCGCTTGCAATCTCTGATGCAGCGCGAACTGAAGAAGTTTGTGGACGAGCGTCCGCGGTCGAAGGCGCTGTTTGAACGCGCGCGGAAGTCACTGCTTGCCGGCGTGCCCATGAACTGGATGGTGAAATGGGCGGGAGCGTTTCCGCCCTTTGTGCGGGAGGCGCAGGGGGCGCACTTCTTCGATGTGGACGGCCATCGCTACACGGATTTTTGCCTGGGCGACACGGGAGCGATGACCGGACATTCTCCACTCGCCACAGTCAAAGCCGTGGAAGAGCAGGCGCGGCGCGGCATTACGCTGATGCTGCCGGGGGAGGATTCGATCCTGGTGGCCGAGGAACTGCAAAAGCGTTTTCAGTTGCCGTACTGGCAGTTCGCGCTCACGGCTACCGATGCAAATCGCTTTTCGATTCGCCTGGCGCGGCAGATTACGGGGAGGCCGAAGATTCTGGTGTTTAACTGGTGCTATCACGGCACAGTGGATGAGACGTTCATCACTCTGGAATCTGACGGCACGGCCGGGCCGCGACGCGGGAACATTGGTCCGCCGGGGAATCCCGCGGTCACGACCACGGTCGTCGAGTTCAATGACGTCGACGCACTGGAACGGGCGCTAGCTGCGGGAGATGTGGCTTGCGTGCTGGCTGAACCCGCGATGACGAACGTGGGCATCGTGCATCCGCAGCCGAGATATCATCAGGCGTTGCGCGAATTCACGCGCAAGCACGGAACGTTACTCGTCATTGACGAGACACACACAATCTGCGCTGGGCCCGGAGGGTTCACGCGCGCCGAAAATCTCGATCCTGACATACTCGTGTTCGGCAAGGCCATCGGTGGAGGCATTCCCGGCGCGGCTTATGGCTTTTCGCAGGAAGTTGCGGAGCGCATTGCTGCCAAGCATGAACTGGAGAACTGCGACGTGGGCGGGATCGGAGGCACGCTGGCGGGAAACGCGCTTTCTCTCGCCGCCATGCGCGCCACGCTGACAGAAGTTCTTACGAAACGGGCATTCGACCGCATGATTCCTATGGCCGAGCGCTGGACCTTGGGTGTGGCCAGGGCAATTGCAGATGCGGAACTTCCCTGGCATGTTACTCGTCTTGGGTGCCGCGCGGAATATCTTTTTAGCGCCGCGGAGCCGAAGAATGGCAGCGAGGCCCACGACGCGATGGACTTTGAACTGGAACGATTTATGCATCTCTACGCCATGAACCGGGGAATTTTGCTCACCCCGTTTCATAACATGGCGCTGATGTCGCCCGCCACGGATACGGAAGATGTGGAGCGGCATAGCACAGTATTCCGCGAGGCAGTCGGGGAACTGGCGGGGTAGGATGTGCTCGCAGTGAAAAGCGGCCCCCAGAGACTGAAGCCCGCCCTTTTTGTGGCGTTTAGCGGCACGGCTGAAAGCCGGGCCCTTCCCAAAGGTTGCTATCCCGACGCCCAAGGGCGGTCTGTTAGTCTGTTTTCTTCCGCATGAGATGCGCTACGCCGAGGTTTTTGCTGGTTGTGGGGGTGCCGTTGCTGTTTGCGGCGTGTGCGACGATTGGGCCTCCGCAGCCTCCGTCGCTCGAATTGCCGAAGCCGCCTTCGGATCTGCGGGCCGCGCGCAAGGGCGATCACATTACTCTCACTTGGACTGCTCCAAATGTTACGACCGATCGGCAGACGATTCGAAACGTGGGTCCAACCCGGATATGCCGAGGACTTCAATCCGCGTTGACGCAATGCGGTATTCCGGTCGGGGAGGCCGCTGCGCAGCTCAGTCCCAACGCAACGCAATCTCCCAAGCAGAAAGCGGCAAGGTCGTACACCGACTCGCTCGCCGGGCAGCTTCAAACTGATAATCCTTCCGGTTTCGTTACCTATGCCATCGAAGTACTCAATGCGGACGGCCGCGGCGCTGGGCTTTCGAATCAAGTGCGGGTTTCGCTGGCCCGCACTCTCCCACCGCCGCAGGACTTCGTTGCGCGCGTCACGGGTCAGGGAGTCGTGCTGAACTGGACTAGCGATGCTCCGGCGGCGGGTTTCACCCCAGCTGTACATTACATCTATCGCGTTTTTCGGAGCCCGGAGGGCAGTTCGCCTCAAATTCTTGCGGGTGAGGTTCCGGCAGGAAACGCACGCAGTCTCAGTCTTACGGATTCGAGCATCGAATGGGAAAAGACGTATGAATATCGCGCGGAGACGGTTACGGTGATTGCTCAGGCAAACAAGCCGGAGGTACAGATCGAAGGGGACGACACACCCGAGATCAAAGTTTTCGCGCACGATGTTTTCCCACCCGCCGTTCCTTCCGGGCTGCAGGCGGTGTCTTCCGGTCCCGGACAGAAGACCTTTGTCGATCTGGTATGGGCTCCGGTTACCGATGTCGATCTCGACGGCTACAACGTCTATCGTCACGAAGAAGGAATGGCCGCAGTGAAGGTGAATGCGGAGCCGGTAAAAACGCCGGCATATCGGGACGCGAACGTCATGCCGGGCAAGCGCTATTTTTATTCTGTCTCTGCGGTAGATGTTCGCGGGAACGAGAGCGCGCGGTCGGAGGAAGCCAGTGAAACCGTTCCGTGAGGACGAAGGAACTTCCTGGCAGACAAGAGATTTCAGGAATCTTCAGTTCGGAGCCGCCACACGAGCGTGGTAACCCTTGCGAGTCCGAACCTGCAAGCGCTTACCATCTTTCTCGGCGATGACGCTGATCGTGCGAAAGTTTCCATTGGGCTGGAAATCGGCGGGTTTGTAGGCGACGAAGTAACGGCTCCGGATCAAATCATGCAGTTTATCGAAAGACCTGCCCAAAGTGAGGATATCGCCGGGAAACATCGCCTCGCCTCCGCTACGCTCCGCTAGAACTTCCAACACCTTGTCGGCATCCGTCTTGTCGCCTCGATCCTCTCGCGTGCTGACGGTGTAAATGGTCACGCCCGTTCTCTCCGCGACCTGGATACTCTGCTTCAGGCTGCTGTGGCTGGAATTGTCTTCGCCGTCGCTGAGTATTACCAACACTCTCGCCACCCGCTCGCTCTCGGGATACACTGCCAGCTTGCGACAAGCGAATGACACGGCGTCAAAGAGCGCGGTTCCTCCTCCGTTGGCGAGCTTCACAATTCCCTTTGCCAGTTCATTTGGATCGGAAGTGAAGTCCTGCGTGACGGTAGTGTCCTGGGAAAAGCCCGCAATGAAACCCAAGTCTGAGGCTCCGCTCAGCATTTTTTCCACGAACTTCGTCGCGGCATGCTTTTCAAACGAGAACCGGTCGACCACCGAACCGCTGGTGTCAATGAGCACGGCCAGTCGCAAAGGAAGCTTCGACTGCGGGGCAAACTGCTCCACCCTTTCAGGCGGCTTATTGTCATCCAGGATCCGGATATTGGATTGCTCCAAATCGTTCACCATGTGTCCATGGCTGGTGACAGTGAAGAATAAGGTGACCTGGTCCACGCTGGTACGAATCGTCCATGCAGCCCCCGTGGATGGAAGATTCGGGAGCGTCACCGCGCCGATGCGGGCGCCCTCTGAGGTCGTGTTGCCCTCGGCCAGCGTGCCGCAGTCTTCGCAGCTCCCGCTGTCGGATTCATTTCCTACAGCCCCGAGCTCCGCCTTCAATCTCTCGCTATTGGGGAAGGTCTGTGGCCGCAGTGAAGCAACCAGTGTGGTCGTTTGCGACGGACTGCCAGCACTCGCTGCCCGAACAGCTTTGTTATGAGCAAGAGCAGCGAGGTTCTGCCGGGCCCCGGGAGCGAACGCATTCGTCGGGTCCTCGCTGATAAACAAGTTCAGCTCGCGCTCCATGGCATCAAATTCCTTGAGAGACATGGCGGCCGACGCGGCGACGTAGTGTACATTCGCCATTCCGTTGTGATTCAACGTGTGGACTAGCTTGGCCGTTTCCAGGGCTTGCTGGTATTGATGGGTTCCGTTTTGCGCGTAGGTCAGGGCCGAGAGGATCCGGGCATCCTTGGGGCGCAGGGAAGCAGCTTTCTCCAGTTCTGGTTGCGCGGCTCCAAAATCGTTCGCCGACAATGCCACTAGGCCGAGATTCAGGAATGATCCCGGAAACTTCGTATCCAGCTTCGCGGCCGTTTCAAATTCGCTCCTGGCGTGAGGCGTGTCTTCCTGATCGAGATAGGCGAGCCCGAGACCAATGTGGGCTGAAACGAACTTGGGATAGACATCGATTGCACGTTGCAGGTGCTTGATGGCTTCTTTCGAGTGCTGTGCTTTCATTAGCGAGGTAGCTTGGTTGAACTGCTCCACGGCCTTATTGGGAGCTTCCAGATCGAGTGCTGATACCACACCGGAATCGATCAGCTCTTTATCCTGTGCCTTCTGATGCTCGCTCTCCTTGGCGTGCCGGTTCACCTGATCGAGATACATCTGCGCGAAGTCGATTTGCGCAAACCCGGAATCCGGACCTGCATTGAAGTAGGGTATCTGGGCGAGAGCCGAGATCTGGCCACATAGCCAGAGGGCGACGGCCCAGGCGAGCCCACGCTGAATGCCTTTGCATGAGGGTTGGTGAGGCGCAGAGTGCACGGAATTACTCCTGCGAGGACGTGGGCTTGCGCCCGCAACTTGTCAACGACAGCACGCGGAGATTTCGGGGGATCTCCGCTTTCTTTCACCCAGAACGTCCCGGGGCCCTACTGTAGCATATATTCCTGCGGACGCTGATTCCACGTGTTGGACACAGGTAAGGCCGTGCTGTCGCCGTCGAAGGTGCAAATGGCGGAGTCAGAAAATATTCCCTTCTTTGCGTCTCAATTTCTATAGATATGGTTAGATAGAAGGCGATGAGATATTGCCGGTTTCAATTCAATGGCCAGGTCCAGTACGGGCTGGTTGAGTCCGTTGGCGGACGAGAAGCGATTGTGCGCATCCTCCTCACCGCTCCGGAAGAGGCTGACGGAGACACGGAGAGCCTGCGCACGCGGCGGATTGAGGCGATTCTGCTGGAAGAAGCTGCGCTGTTGCCGCCGGTGCGGCCGTCGAAGATTGTGTGCATCGGGCGCAATTATCGCGAGCATGCGGC
>PLEA01000592.1 GCA_003136335.1 Acidobacteriaceae bacterium
AATGGACAGATCCGTTCCATCAATCGGAATGGCATGCACATTGAGCACAACCTGCACGGTGGCCGCACGATTGTGCGAGAGCGCAACGGGGCGCGCATCGTGAGCACGGGAAGGCATGGAGGCTACGTACAGCGGGCTTATGTTACGCGCGGCGGACGTTCCTATTATTCCCGGACGTACTATTATCACGGTGGCTACCGCTCCGGGGTCTATCGCGGTTACAACTGGCACGGTCGTCCCTATTACGGTTACTCTCACCCATATTTTTTCCATGCCGGGTATTACGGGTGGGCCTATAACCCATGGGTAGCCCCGGTTTACTACGGCTGGGGATGGGGCGGAGCCCCGTGGTACGGATATTACGGGGGGTATTTCGCGCCCTATCCGGTGTATCCTTCAGCCGCATTCTGGCTCACCGACTATCTGATCTCAGCGAACCTACAGGCGGCCTATGCGGCTCGGGCGGAAGCCAATGCAGAGGCGGCGGGGGCAGCGAACAACTCCGCTCCATCCGATGATCAGGTGGCCAGCACTGGGCAGCCGGGAGCTGCGCCCAGTGGCCAGGTCGCGCTCTCGCCAGAGGTCAAGCAAGCGATTGCCGAACAAGTGAAGGCGCAAATCGCAGCTTCCCAGGCCGAGGCTGGCAAGAGCGGCTCGTCGGGCGGTGGGCAGCAAGCGGCCAGCGACGAAGTGCCTCCCGCGCTTGACCCGGCTCGGCGCACGTTCGTGGTATCCGATGACCTCGCCGTAGTGGCCGATGGGCAGGAATGCGCACTAACGCAGGGAGATGTGATCACGCGGCTCACGGACACTCCTGACGACGACCAGAAGGTGAATGTGAGCATCGCCAGCAGCAAGAAGACCGATTGCGCCACGGGCAAAACCGTTGCGGTTTCGGTGGATGACCTGCAAGAAATGCAGAACCACTTCCAGGAGCAGATTGACGAAGGCATGAAGACGCTGGCTTCCAAACAGGGAACCGGCGGCTTACCGAAGGCTCCGGACACGTCCACCGTTGCCTCCGATGTTCCGCCTCCACCCCCGGATAAGACTGCCGGCAAGACTCTTGCGGATCAAGACTCAGAAGCTGACAAGACCGAGTCGGAAGTCAAACAGGAAGCTGGCTCATCGGGCGGCGGCGGCTCGCAGTAAGTCCGCTGGCTGGTTCGCGCAAGCGGGTTCTGAAGATGCCAGACGGGCGTCGCCCACTGGGTGGCGCTCCCTGTTTTCTTTTTCAATCAGAATCCGTCGTGAGGATTCCGTAAACCCAATGTGATCCGAGTGGGTCTGGGCAGATCTTGAGAGGAGAATTCGAGCCATGGGTCAGACGTTGCAGAAGTTGATGAGGGTGATTCCGGCGATCGTCGCCATCGTTTGCGCTGCCGTCTTCTCGTTGTCGCGTGCCGACGCGCAAGGCGCACCAGTTTCTCTTCAGGAGCAGCTCGCCGCCCAGTACAAGCTGGTGAAGATGGGATCGGACACCAGCGGTTATTCGGTGATCTCGGCAGGCACGGTGCTGGCCATTCAAAAGGGCGGAATTCTGGGCGTGCCCTATTCCGACACCAGCGTTCTCTCCACCAAATACGAAGGTGGAACCGTGCACACTCCCAGTGGCATTCTCTCGAAGGGAATCGGTCTCGGCATGGGGAGATTCGGGAAGACGCAAACTACGCATCTGTTCCAGGTGGGAGACAAGGTGTATGCGTCGAAGATCGAAGTCAATCCCGGTAAAGACATTGTGGCAGTGAACATCGTTGCTTGCGACTCGTGCAACAAAACGGATCCGCCGTCTTATAACAAGGCCCAGGTGATCTTTCAATTTCCCAAGGGAACTCTGGCGAAGGCCAGTGCCGGTGACGTCGAGGACACGATTGGGCAGCTCCTCTCCATCAGTGAAGATACGCAGCAGGATCAAGGCGGCCAGCAGGGTGGCCAAGCTGCGCAGGGAGGACAGGATCAGCAAGCCCCGCAACAGCCGGAGCAACAGGCCGAACCACAAACCATCGAGAAGGGACAGACCACCGATCAGGTGCAGGCCGCTCTCGGCAAACCCGACAAGATCGTGAATATCGGTCCAAAGCAGATCTATGTCTACAAGGATCTCAAGGTGACCTTTCTGAACGGCAAAGTCTCAGACGTGCAGTAACCTATAAGGTCTGAAAGTTCGCGCGCGATAAACCTTGCGTATGCCGCAAGTTGAGCGAGCGACATAGTACCTCCGTACCGTGCCTAGTACTTCAGTTACCCTATGCAAGTGACGGGACATCTTCTGCACAAGTACTACTGCTAATAGAATACATTCCAGAATAAACTACAAGATATAGATCTATCCGTTGGACGCTGGTTTCCGAATTCCAAGAAACGGGCAAAAAACCCCAGGAAACGCGGAGATTCGCTTCGAGGCGGGGTTTATCGGGGTTGAGATATGCTCGGAACACCGAAAGCCCCCGGACAGGCAATCACGGGTAAGGCACGCAACCGAACAAAGCCTGCGGGCCGAGGGAATCGGAGCCGGAAATGGAAGCGGTGGAAAAGGCAAAAGCAAGTATGGCCGACTCGCGAGAAGTGATGAACATTCGCCAGGCGTCGCAATATCTGGGTGTGAGCCCAGACACGCTTTACAAGTACGTAGGCGAGCAAAGAATTCCTGCGTTCAAGCTGGGCAACCGCTGGCGCTTCAAGAAATCGCGGCTGGACCAGTGGATGGAAGAAAAGTCGAGCCAGATGGAACCGCAGGCGAAACGCAAACCGAAGGCAGCGATGAAAGCTGCCGGGTCACAGTAGAGCAGTAAGCCGGCGGGACGCCCGGCGCTACGAAAACTGAGGGCCGGCGAGAAGCTGGCGCTACAAAGGTGGGCACATGTTTGGAATGGGATCGAAGTCGATTGTTGGCCTGGATGTAGGCTCCTCCAGCATTAAGGCAGTGGAGCTGAAAAAGAAAGGTGGGCAGATTGAAGTCGCACACCTCGGCCTGGAGCCGCTGTCTTCCGACATCGTGGTCGATTCGATGATCGTGGACTCGGGCACTGTATCGAGCGCGATTTCGAAGCTGTTCCTCGACAACGAGATCAAGACCAAGGCCGTGGCCACCGCGGTGAGCGGGCACTCGGTGATTGTGAAAAAGATCTCGTTGCCCTCGATGAGCGACCAGGAACTGGCCGAGACCATCGAGAAGGAAGCGGCGCAGCACATACCCTTCGATCTGGCCGATGTCAGCCTGGACTACCAGATTCTCTCCGACGAAGTGGGCAGTCCGCAGATGGACGTCCTGCTGGTCGCGGTGAAGAAGGACAAGATTCTGAACTACACCAACGTACTCTCGATGTCAGGGCGCACCCCGGCTATCGTCGACATTGACGCGCTGGCGCTGCAGAACTGCTACGAGTACAACTACCAGCCGGCGCCGGGCCAGGTGGTCGCGCTTCTGAACCTGGGCGCGAGCGTGATGAACATCAACATCGT